>NZJA01000129.1 GCA_002691835.1 Planctomycetota bacterium | reverse complement strand
ATCGGCTTTGGAATCGGACAATTTGAACTCCCGTCAGGGTGAGTTTAGAGCCTGGGAGGGAATTCGACCACCAGACCCATCCAGCCCATCGGGATCACTTGACCGATCTCTCTGGAGTGGGAGAATCTAATCAGGACCAAAATAGTCCATTTTAAAAGGGCCGTCGCCCGGATTTCGGCAATGCTGCGAGGATTCACAGTTGAGGCCGGTTCTGAGCACGAAAATAGGTAGGCATTGATATGCTGAGACTGAATCGCCAGACAGATTACGGGATCATGATCCTGACTTGCCTGGTTCGGGAGGATGACGCCCTGTTACCGGCACGTCTGCTCTCGGCACCAGAAATCGCGACCGCCTCAGGATTGGCGCTGCCCAACGTCAGCAAGATTCTCAAAGCTCTGGTGCGGGGNGGGATCCTCGAATCACGGCGGGGGGTGCAGGGGGGATATCAGCTCTCTCGTCTCCCCAAAGATATCTCCGTTCAGCAGGTCATCGCCGCCCTCGATGGGCCCATTTCAATGACCGACTGTGCCGGTGAGGGGCCTGACCATTGCGACGTCAGCTCTCTCTGTCCGATGAGTGCAAACTGGAAATACATCAACGATAAGATCGTCGAAACCCTGGAAAACATCACTCTTGAGCAGATGGCGATTCCCGGGGGAGTGTTGGCTGCAGCCAATGACGATTCAGATTCCAACAATAACTTTGAAGGGGAATGATGTCTGAAGCAGAAGAGTTACAGAAACTCGCAGACAAAGAATACGAATTCGGCTTCGTCACGGATGTCGAATCGGATTCCCTGCCACCCGGCCTGGATGAAGATACGATTCGGGAAATCGCCAAGAGAAAAGGCGAACCTGAATGGCTTCTTGAGTATCGTCTGAAGGCGTATCGGCATTGGCAAACGATGGAAGATCCTGCGTGGGCGAAGGTCAACAAGAACGTCGTTAACTATCAGGATCTGATTTACTACAGTGCCCCAAAACCGAAGAAAAAACTCGAGAGTCTGGATGAAGTTGATCCAGAACTTCTGGAGACCTTCGAAAAGTTGGGAATCTCCCTGGAGGAACAGAAGCGTCTGAGTAATGTCGCCGTCGATGCGGTGTTTGACAGCGTTTCAGTGGCAACCACATTCAGCGACAAGCTCGGCGAATTGGGAATCATATTCTGTTCGTTTAGTGAAGCTGTAAAAAATCACCCGGATCTGGTTCGTAAGTACCTCGGTTCGGTGGTTCCTTACACAGACAACTTCTACTCGGCATTGAATGCCGCAGTTTTCTCTGACGGTTCATTCTGTTACATCCCCAAGGGGGTCGCCTGCCCGATGGAGCTTTCGACCTATTTCCGGATCAATGCTGCAGGGACAGGTCAGTTTGAGAGAACTTTGATCGTTGCAGATGAGGGATCTACCGTTTCGTACCTTGAGGGCTGTACCGCTCCAATGAGGGATGAAAATCAGCTTCATGCTGCTGTCGTCGAGTTGGTCGCTCTCGAAGAGGCGACCATCAAATATTCGACAGTTCAGAACTGGTACCCGGGAGATGCGGATGGTGTCGGCGGAATTTACAACTTCGTCACCAAGCGCGGACTGTGCAAAGGGGATCGCTCAAAGATTTCCTGGACTCAGGTCGAAACCGGAAGTGCGATCACTTGGAAATACCCGTCTTGTATTCTTCAGGGCGATGATTCGATCGGTGAGTTCTACTCGGTCGCTTTGACCAACAATTATCAGCAGGCTGATACCGGGACCAAAATGGTTCATCTCGGGAAACGAACGAAGAGCACCATCATTTCCAAGGGCATCAGTGCCGGTCAGGGACAGAACACCTATCGAGGACTGGTGGATGTCAAAAGAGGTGCAGAAGACGCCAGGAATTTTTCCCAGTGTGATTCGATGTTGCTCGGCGATCGCTGCGGTGCTCATACCTTCCCTTATGTGGAAGTTCGCAATCCCAGTGCGAAAGTGGAGCACGAAGCGACCACGNCCAAAATTGGTGAAGACCAGATTTTCTACTGTAATCAGAGAGGTATCTCTACGGAGGATGCCGTCTCTATGATCGTGAATGGTTTCTGTAAAGAAGTCTTCAGTGAACTCCCNATGGAATTNGCTGTCGAAGCTCAGAAANTNNTAGCGGTCAGTCTTGAGGGGAGCGTCGGTTGATGTCTGCCCATGAAAATGAGGAAAAGATGATTCTCGATGTGAANGANCTCCACGCNTCTGTGGATGGNAGNCCNATTCTTAANGGCCTGAACCTTTCAGTNAAGCCNGGAGANGTCCATGCCATCATGGGNCCCAATGGNTCNGGNAANAGTACCTTTGCCAACGTGTTGGCNGGNCGNGANGACTACGCTGTNGATNGCGGGNCTGTCCANTATCAGGGNCTTGGATCTTCTGGATCTTGANCCTGANGAGAGAGCNTGCGAAGGAATCTTCCTNGCNTTNCANTATCCNGTTTCGATNCCNGGNATNTCCAACGCNTACTTNNTGCGCTCNGCNCTGAANGCNGTTCGTCGCTATCGNGAAGAGGGTGAAGTCGANGCNGTNGANTTNCTNCANCTGGTTCGCTCAAANATGGAGCTCGTNGGNATGGANGANAANCTNCTNCANAGATCCGTCAATGANGGNTTTAGTGGNGGTGAAAAGAANCGTAATGAGATNCTGCAAATGGCAGTTCTTGATCCCAAGCTCGCGATTCTNGANGAAACCGATTCNGGNNTNGATATCGATGCTNTGCGNATCGTNGCNGANGGNGTNAANGCNCTNAGAGGTGGNGATCGANCGTTTATCGTNGTGACNCACTANCAGCGNNTGCTCGATTACATCGTTCCTGANCANGTTCATGTNCTNTCNGAGGGCAAGATNGTCAGNTCNGGNGATAANACCCTNGCTCANGAGNTGGAGCGTGANGGNTATTCTTGGCTNGAATCCGGGCANTCCCGNGAGAAAACCCAGGAGGCTTCGTGAGCACTGGAATCGTGGATCCNTGGAATACCTATCTTGAAAAACAGNNCNANGAGTTCTTCNTCNCANGNAGAAAGCNTGCTTCAAAGANGAGANACNGGNANTCGCCTGTTTTTGGAGAATGGNTTNCCNAATCGNAANCANGANGANTGGCGTTANACNCCNCTNAANTCATTGGNTGCNGAAGAGTACGCAACGNGGCTTCCNGTNGATGGNCAGCTNCCNGNGTANGANGANCTCGCAACGAANTCGGANATNCGTATCGTTGTGATCAANGGNNGNTTNNGNGATGATCTTTCNGATCTGACGGCNCTTCCTGACTCNGTNAAAATNNAGGGNCTNGCCAGCCTNTTGGANTCTTCACCNGAGTCNNTCAGNNANGATTTGGATCGNATGATTCCNNCNGTGGATCATCCNTTCCAGAATCTTGGAGATGCNCTCCTCGAAGACGGTCTCGTGATTACCGCAGACGGTAACACCGATGCCCGTATCCATATCTTGCATGCTCAGGATGGAACGCAATCCACTGGGGCAAGTCATGTCTCAGGGCTGGTTCGTCTTTCAGGTGGCGCAAAGATCGAAATCCTTGAAGAATTTCGCTCGAGCGGGAAAACTTTGGCAAACATTCGTTGGGGCATGGAGATAGGAAGTGGCTGCGAGTTTAGCCGTCACAGAATTGTTCGGCCCGGTTGCGATGTTCTTTATCACGCCACCCGGGCTGTGCTTGAGGGCAAGGCACTTTTCAAAGACTTGATTGCCGGAAGTGGTGCTCGCCTGTTTCGGAATGAGATTCATGCGATTTTGAATGGACCTGAGGGACATGTGGATCTCCTGGGTGGTTACGTCAGCAATGGCGAAGAAATCGTAGATCACCACACGGTCATTGAGCATGCGGTTGAGGATTGCACCAGTCGGGAGATTTACCGAGGTGTCCTTGGAGGCGATTCGCGTGGGTCATTCACTGGAATGATTCATGTTCACCAAGATGCCCAAAGAACCGATGCAAAGCAGTCGAATGACGCCATATTGCTTTCGCGTTCAGCTGAGATGAACACTCGTCCTCGTCTTGAAATCTATGCAGATGATGTCAAGTGCACTCATGGAGCAACTGTAGGAGAATTAGATGAAGAGTCGATTTTCTACCTCAGGAGTAGAGGAGTTGGCCTTGAAGAAGCTCGCAGAATGCTGGTGAGAGCATTTACAGCCGAAGTGTTTGACGATCTTGAAAACGAAGCTTTGAAAGAGCAGTTCATCGAGCAGCTTCAGGAAGCAATGCCTACTGCTGGTGACGACCAATCTTGAAGGTAGGAGAGTTTTGAACTTGGGTGATTCCGTTTCGCTGAATTTGACCGATGTCCAAAAGCTTTTTCCTGGATTGGATCAGCAGGTCCATGGTCATCGTCTCGTTTATCTGGATAGTGCAGCGACCACCCAAAAGCCTCTCTCTGTCATTCAGGCGGTCGAGTCTGTTTATCGTAAAGATTGCGCCAACGTTCACCGGGGAGTTCATACTCTCAGCGAGCGAGCGACTGCCCGTTTTGAGGGAGTCCGCAAGACTGTTGCACAATTTTTAAATATCGACGATTCACGCGAAGTGATTTACACCCGTGGAGTGACCGAATCTATGAACTTGCTGGCGAATTCCCTCTCGAAGACAGACGGGGGATTTCAGCAGGGAGATGAGGTGTTGATCTCTGCATTGGATCACCATGCGAATATTGTTCCATGGCAGCTTCTCGGTGACAGTTTGGGAATCGTACTAAAGGTGATTCCATGTGACGACGCCGGTGAATTAATCCTGTCGGAACTCGATCAGCTGCTGTCGGAGCGAACAAAGGTTGTCTCTGTTGGCCATGTTTCCAATGCCATTGGGACCGTTAACGATATTGATCGGATTTTTTCCGCAGCGAGGAAAGTCGGAGCTTTCACAGTTCTGGATGCGGCACAGTCTGCGCCGCATATGTCGATTAGTCCAAAAGACATCGATTGCGACTTTTTGACCTTCAGTGGTCACAAGACTTATGGACCCACCGGAGCAGGAATTCTCTGGGGCAAGAAAGAGATCCTCGATCGAATGCCTCCTTGGCAAGGAGGCGGTGACATGATTCGCACTGTTTCTTTCGAAGAGAGTTCCTACGCTGAGGTCCCTTGGAAGTTTGAAGCAGGAACTCCTGACATTGCCGCCGTAATTGGTCTGGGGGCTGCTCTTGAGTTTCTCGATTCGATAGGCAGGGATTCAGTTCGGGCTCACGAAGAGTCACTATTAGAGCAGATCGAATCAGGTCTGAAGTCGATGGAGGGCGTGCAGGTCGTGGGTGAGCCCTCAAAGAGGGCCTGTTGCGTTTCCTTCACTCTCGACGGCGTCCATCCGCATGATGCGGCAACGATCATGGATCAAAATGGAGTCGCGATTAGAGCTGGTCACCATTGCGCCATGCCTTTGATGAAAAGGCTGGGACTACCGGCGACAATTCGAGCGTCTGTCGGGATGCACAATGATGATTCGGATGTCCTCGCGTTGCTGAATTCCGTTAAAGCTGTGAAAGAGATCTTTGCATGAACTCCATGAGAGAGCTTTACCAGGAGATGATCATCGATCACTCCAGATCTCCTCGAAATCATCGAAAGCTGGCCGAGTCAAATAGGTCTGCGAAAGGCCACAATCCACTTTGTGGTGATGAGATTGATATGGAGGTTCTTTGTTCTGAAGACGGTGTCCTCTCAGAAATCGGATTTGAAGCGACAGCTTGTGCGATCTGTACTGCCAGTGCTTCGATTTTAACCGAACTTCTGAAAGGGAAATCTGAAGCAGAAGCGCGGAAAATCTTTGGTCAGTTCCATAAAGCAGTGACCGGTGCCGATTCTGAGCCATATCCGTCGGAGTTAATGAAGCTTGAGGTATTCTCAGGTGTGAAGGATTATCCTTCGAGGGTGAAATGTGCAACGTTGGCCTGGCATACACTGGTGCAGGCTCTGGATGGAAATAGTGGAGAGGCTTCTACAGAATGACTGAAAACCACGATCAAAATCTGTCCGATTCAGCCGATGCGGATGTTCGGCCAGCAGGATTACAGGCTGAAGAGGGAACTCTGGAAGACCTCATCGTGAAGGCGATTGAAACTTGCCACGATCCAGAAATCCCGGTCAATATTTATGAGTTGGGTTTGATTTATCGGATTCAAATTGAAGATGATTCTAAAATCGACATCGAGATGACTCTGACATCTCCAGCTTGCCCCGTCGCTGGAACCCTGCCCGTTGAAGTGGAGCAGAAAGTCAGTGCCGTTGAAGGCGTCTCGGAATGTGTGGTCGGAGTCGTCTGGGATCCCGTATGGACCAAGGATCGTATGACCGAAGGCGCGAAACTTCAGTTGGGAATGTTTTAATTCTTCGGCTGAAGTGCGTTCAATAGGTGTCGAGCTCTTTCACCTTCTGGTAAACCCGCCATGATTTTGGCGACCCTCGTGAGCATTCTCGTGCCCATGATTCGATTCGTTTTCAACGCCTCTTTTGCTTTTCGAATCATTTGGATTCCTCGACCCCTGTAGGGTGCGTAACCGAGATCCCATTGGTCAGCCATCTCTTGACCAAAGATTGGGAGTAGCCGTTTGGCTGCAGCCAATTCCTGACAACCCTTTTCAAAATCTTCATATCCGTTGTATTCAACGGCTCGCTCCAGATGCTTCTGCAAAAAGCGATACTGGATACGGGTTGGTGGATTTTCCTCAGTTCGTTTGTCCAAATATTCAGAGAGGGCTTTGGCACCGCGAAAAGGCAGGTCTTCGGGGAGTGCACGGGATTCACCTGAGAGCCGATCGATGAGATAGATTCTTGGCAACAGCCTTGGAATCGGTAAATCCTTGATCAGGGTTTCACTACCCTGATGTTCCAAACAATTTTTACATCCGTGAAGGGGACAGGAATCAGTTTCAGATGAAACCGGTTTGTGGAGTTCATTTTTTTGATCGGTGATACATGCTAGAGCCGGAACGCCGTGGGTTTCCAAGGCCTTAAGAAATGCGGGGTCTTCCAGGTGTTGCTGGGCCCAGGAATCACAGATGGGATCACCGTCTCTGACAATCAGCAAAAGGATGGGAACGCTTCTTCGCTGGGCTTCCTTTTGAGCGGCTTCCATATCGCTTCCCGCCCAATAGTCGGTGGCGGGAGCAGATTTAGGAGTGGTCTCTTCAGCGGTGTTCGAGTCTTGATTTACAGCATGAGAATTCGAAGCGGAAGGTGTTTCCGCCACAAGAGAGCTCAGCAAAAGACTGATTGAAAAGAACAGGGTGGGAATCATAGGAGAACTCCAAGTTTTGAATCCCGATTCTACCACTCACGACCAGTTAGTGACTTCCTGTGAACCTAGATATGTCCTAACAGGCAAAAATTACAGGTTTAAAAGTTGGACAGATTTTCATTATTTCAAAGGGGCATTTCGCACCGCTTTCAGCAGAGCCCGCGGTGCTTTTTGACCGTTCAGGATGAATCCGATCCATGTTGAACGAACAAAGAGGTCGTAGGTGATCAGTCCTACTGAAGTGGTGACCGTGAGTGTCACACCAAATTTTGCGTAACTGCTCCACTCCAGATTTGAAAGGAATCCTGGAATCCAGATGGTGAAGGGCAAGTGGATCAGGTAGATCCAATAGGACGCATCCACGAAGTAGCGTATTCGCGGAATCTCTCTGGAAGTCAGTTTGACGAAGAGACCGATGAATCCCCAGATCGCCTGCCACATCACCAGAGCTGCCAGACATGAAACCAGGAGGCGCCGGGATTCGGAAGTGAAGGTGGTGGGATCAGCGAGGCTAGCTCCCCAGGCCATGAAAAGGATCAGCGTCAGCGCCAGACTGCTGAGGATCCGCGGCCATGACGCGACTTTTGCCAGAAGCTCTTTTTGGCTCCACAGCGACCATCCACAGAGGTACAGAAATGCATAAGTCAGGAAGCTGGCCTTCTCTGGGATCCACTCGACTCCTGGAACCAGTAGTCCGGGAAGCATGGAATCCTTCAGGGCCCAGCCGACGGGAAGGCACAGCAGAAGGGTTGATCCGGGGAATCGCATGACCCGGGCGACGAGAGTGGAAGGACGAAGACCGGAAGGGAGTTTTTGAGAAATGGGACTGAGCAAAAAGGCGAGGACTGAGTAGATCAAAAGGTAGTACAAAAACCACAGATGAATGGTGATCAATGGAGTGAAAAATTGCGTTGGAGGTGAATTGACCGTCAGCTTCCACGCAGCCTCAAAACCCACTGCTTGTGCAAGATTGGCGATTTGAAATCCGGAAATTGTTAACGGAAGCATGAAGGGAAGGAACAGCACAAGGGGTAATCCCAATCGAGAAAGCCGATGCGTCAGGAAGGGAGTTAATCCTCTTTTTTCAACCAGTAGCGCACCAAAGAATCCACCGATGAACATGAATATCGGCATTCTCCACGCATGAATATATCCGACGAGAAAGGAGAAGAAGTTGGAAGTCTGTGCATCCCTGAAACGCCAGGCGTCATTAATGGGCTCAGCCATGTAATTGATTGCACTGTGCAGTACTAAACCAAGGAGCATCATCGTTGCCCTCAGTCCATCGAGAGAGTGCAGGCGGACCTGCGAACCGGATGCACGGTGTTCGGAAGCGGCGGTCATCGAAGGTCCCGTTTCTTTGGAAAGTAAACCTAGTGGGTAAAGAAGATGGCCCGCATCAACAATTCAAAGTTTCCGTGAGGCCACGAGCGATAGTGGGGGCGGAATCCGAACAGATGAATGCGGCCTGCTTCCACTTTGGAAGTGACCCAGGTACTCGCTCCTGCGATGGTCTCCGTATTTTTGGCATATCCTGAAAGGAGGATCTCCCTTCGCGGATATTCCAACAGCGAGTGGACTGGTGGTTGGTGGTCTTCGCGAGAATCAGAGATACGCCATGCACGGGAGCCTGAATGGAAGATGGGAATCATGTCAGGCAGGGTTCGTGTCCACGATCCGATGCCTTTTTTCACAGGGATCGTTCGCAGAATGGAACCGGGGCAACTGAGTGCGGGCAACTCATCGGTTCCCCGGGTGGCTTCAATCAACGGCAGGTCAAATTGATCGATGGCAAAATCGGAGGAGCGGCCACAGCAGATCAATCGGCCTCCCCGTTGGACAAAACTTTCCAGATGGATCACCCCTTCAGGAGAAAGGCCTCCAGCGAGTTCCGGAAAGACGCTGCCCGGTTTGCGGCCGTCACGGATCACACGCTCACTGATATCCGGAATGATCAGAACATCGACAAATTCCTCAAGGCGACCCGCACGGATCTGTTCATTGCGAATCCTCTTGAAGGGAATCCCGTAGTGATCGAGTACCCAGCGCAGCCATCCTTCGTCTTTGCTGGCGACATAGGGGGCATAGACACCGACGCGGGGTGGCGCAGCGTGGAGATCCCCAGATTCGAATTCTGGAGAGTCAGCGGGATTTCCCGCTCCGGTTTCCTCTTCAGCGGTGTTTGAACTCTGGACAAAGATTTCCATTTCCCTGCTGTTGATCCAGACTCGCTGGCCCTGATCCCAGCCGGCCAGCATTTTCCTGACCCAACCCGTTCCCTTGAGATCGAGCAGGGTTCCTTTGAACGAGGCCGGGGCTGTATCCTGATCCTTCAGCCTGACCCACTTTTCTTCATGCGTTTCTGCCATCGACAGGGCGGTGGTCAGGCTCTGGAGATCGGCAGGCTTTTCCATCTCCACGCTCATCGATTCAAGAATCTCCACCCTTTCGATGCCAAAGAGCAGGGGCAGGGTCCAGCCGGCTACATCATAAGGAGCTGGGCCGTCCGGGTATCGTTGCACCTCGAACAGGTCCTTGAGGAAGGATCCGTAGGGCTGCTCCCTTGGCAGGATCAGCGTCCCAGCCGGGTATGGGCGGCCATCTCCCTCAAAATCTTTCTGGGCAACAAACATTTCGACACCCTGGGAATCGAGGATGGTCAGGATTCGGCTGACCGCATCGGCGTCTCTTTGTCCCGGTTGAATCAGCCAGTAACGGGGCGCTTCGTCACGCCCTTTCTGAACCACGTCCCGGGCAACACGCAGGGAATTTCTGACCCAGGTTTCTGGCTCCCGGGCGACGCTCCCCAGAAGGGATTCACCGAGAGAGGTGGTGTAGCGGTGAATGTCGCCGACGCGCCACCAGCCTCCGGGCCAGGGTGCGGGAAAGCGGTTGGAGGGTGCATATCCCGTTTCGATGCCTCGCGGTGCGACCAGGTCAGAAGGATCGATCCAGATCGGACTGGCCAGATTGGCAGAGGCCGCTTCCGAAAGGATACCGATGATGTTGTGGCGAACGGGAACGTTACGGTTGCCACCATTCCACCACATGTCGTAACTGACGCCGCTGGAGATTCCGGTGAAGCCGGCTGCGGTCATGTCGAGCATGGCACGGGATCCCAGTGCACCGATTCCGGAGATGGTCAGCGGGTGCAGATTGGGATTCAGGGGGTCTCGGAATGGGGGAACAAACATTCGTTCCCGAAGAGAGCCCTGTTGGTGGACATCCCAGTAGATGGTGGGGAACCATTCCTTGTAAAGCATTCGCGTGACGATTCTGGTTTCTTCCAGAGAAAGGGCAAACCAGTCGCGGTTGTTGTCATGGCCGGCATACAGCTGATACAGCTCAGGAAGATAGGCGTCTTCGTAAGGAGTACCCTCGATGCGACGGTACCAGTTGACGACCCGGTCGAGGCCATCGGGATTGACCGTGGGAATGATCACGGTCACCACTTCATCGCGAACCTGCTTCCATACTTCAGCGTCGGAGGTTCCCAGATCCCATGCCTGAGTCATCGACCACTCTGCGGCGGCGATTTCTGTCGAGTGCATGTTGCAGGAGACAAAGACGACAGGGACCGCTTCCGCAACCAGAGATTCTGCAAGAGCGGGGGAAAGTTCCCGGGGATCGGCGATGGCCTGACTGATCTCCTTGATACGATCGAGATTTGCCAGATTTTCTGATGACGAGATGACACAGATTCTGACCGGGCGACCCTCAGTGGAGGTTCCGACATTGAGAGTCATGGCAGTTGGAGTCTTCTCGCCAAACTGGTCAAACCAGCCACCGATCGTCTCCCAGCCGGCCAATTTAAAATCGGTTCCTGGCGCACGGCCCATGTATTCGGTGGGTGAAACAGCCTGAGAGCAGGCTGTCGCTGGCACCAGAAGGGAAAAAAGTACCAAAAGAAGGCAGGAAAATCGGCAAATGTTCACGGTCTTGATCCTCTCGGTGAGGCTGTGGGGCCTCTGGGAGATCAGGATGGCACCTTGAATCGGGATTGCAACAGGGGGTCTGGCTGTGGCAAAGGGGTGGGTCGATGTATGATTCCGGTATGGAAAACTCAGTTCTCACAGACGATTTCTGGGAAGCTCCTGACCATATGGGGCTCAGTGGCAAGGT
>NZJA01000128.1 GCA_002691835.1 Planctomycetota bacterium | reverse complement strand
TACGATCGTATTGGTCGGATCGAATCACCGGATTACCGCGGAAATCGAGGACGTCATTGGTGACGACGACCATGATTCCCCGGCTGGCTCCGCCGAGACTGGTGTTGTCAGAGGCTGGCCACGGCACCCGCGGACGCACCACCATCTGGTAACCCACACTGCGGGCCATCGTCACGGTGTAATCGGAATCGGCCTGCAACTCACGAATGATCTGTGCAGGCATGGCGATGGGTGCCCCGATCGCCGGATTCGCCACCGAAGCACTCGGCGGTGAAATCGCGATTTCAAAGACCCGCACCGACTGTCCTCCCACAACGGAGGACGGATCGAGATTGTGAGTGAAATCGAGCTGCATGGGACTGGTCACCGAGAATCCGTCGAGAAACCCCTGCCCGACAACAGGATCACCGGTATCGCTGGCATCATCGGCACTGGGGATGATCGGCGTGTTGGTGAAGCTCGCTCCCGGTGCTCCACCGCTGATCAAGGCGAACTCATTGAGCGCACCATAGGTCATGAAGACATCCGAGGGGAACGGCACCGAGAAGGCCCCGGTCGAGAACTCGGCCTCGGTTGGCGGTGGCAACACTCGATCGTTGTTACAACCAACGAGGGTGGCGACAGTGATCGCCAGCAATACCTGAAGAAGGGATTGGAATTTGTTCACGGTCATCTCTCGATTCAATGAGTTAAAAAATGAATCTGCTTCTCGGATCAACTCGGCATCTTGGTGGAGAAGGTGATTCGACCCCCAACGCACCGGCGGAACGCTGGCAGGTCAGACTCGAAATCCATTACGGGAATTCGACGATCCCCCCCCTTTGATGCATAACATGGTCTAATTCACTGGAGGTGACTTGTCAATCGGTGAAGGGGCCGTAAAGGGCAATCCATGCCCCCAAATAGGCCTCTTGAGCCGCTTCCATTTTCTGGGCATCGGCCTCCGTCAGGTCGTCAAACCCCGTCAAATGCAACAGACCGTGGACCACGTACAAATGGAGTTCTGTGAGGGGAGTAGAGAGGTGCTCTTGAGCCTGTCGAATGGCAGCTCCGGACGAAATCACGATTTCTCCGTCCAGGGGCCGAGAATCTTCTTCGCTGAGCGGGAATGTGATGACGTCGGTTGGTGTGGGGTCACCGAGATACTCCCCATGCAGACGAGCGATGGCTTCATCGTCGACAAAGCAAACGCTGATTTCTCCGAAACGCTGCTCTTTTTCTAAAACGAACCGGACGAGGCGAATGACTCGATCCTGATCGACAGGAAGCGCATTCTGTAAATTTTCAACGTGAACCCGAATTTCCTCCGGGGGATCGACCTGACTCATCGACGGCGAGCCGTTACGGGAGCTCCGGTAGAGTTCCCTTCTCCAGAATCATCGGCGGCGGAGCCGGAGCTGGCTTTAGCCGCGGCATCCGGGCTGGCATCCGCATCTCCGGGATATTTGACTCGGCCATGGTGAATCGCTGATAGCACTCGAACAAATGCATCTTCGATACCATGAAGATCACTCATCGTCAGTTCGCATTCATCCAGCTGCCCATCGCTCGTACGAGCATGAACAATATTGCGGACATGTTGTCGAACTCTTGCAGGAGTCGGATCAGAGAGGGTTCGAGAAGAAGCCTCTACCCCATCTGCCAACATTAGGATGCCAGCTTCTCTGAATGTGGGCTTCGGTCCCGGATACCTGAATGCTTCACGGGCACGATCCGCTTCCTCTTCATCGATTTGCTGAGCTTTCTTATGAAAAAAGAACTCGACGACGGAGGTTCCATGGTGCATTGGAATCATATCGATGATGGGTCTCGGTAACCGTTCTTCCTCGGCGATGGTCTTTCCGTCCTTGACGTGGGCGATCACTACCAAGCGAGACATTTCCGGAGTCAGTCGATCATGTACATTCTCGCCCCCTTGCATATTTTCAACAAAATAGCCGGGCTTGTACATTTTACCAATGTCGTGATAGAGCGCTCCAACTCGACACAGCAGACCATCTGCACCGATGGTGTTGGCGGCTTCCTCTGCCAGCTGCCCCACCATGAGAGAATGCTGGAAGGAACCGGGGGCAAGCAACGAAAACTCGTTTAAAAGAGGTCTGTGGGTGTCCGCCAATTCGACCAGGCGGATTTCCGTCAGCACATCAAACCAGCGCTCCATGAAGGGCAATGCGCTCGTGATCAGGACTCCTGCGGAAACTCCTCCGACAAGACTCCACATCGCATCCTGTAACGGAATCGTCATGGAAAATGCAGTCGGATCAAGCTCTCGAAAGGCCAGAGGCTCAAGGAGCAAATTACCCAAGGCTTGAGTAAGTCCTGCCAGAAATCCGACCGTCAGAATTCGAGTTCGCGTACGAACCTTTTGAACTCCTTGAACAGCGACCAGAATTCCGAGGAACTGAGCCAACCCCATCGCCACCGCATCGATCTGCGGCTGCCGCTCAAGAACCATCAGGACGGTGAAAACCACTGCCGCACCGGAAATCAAAATCGCCTGAGATGGTCTGAGAAGAAATCCCAGAATCATACCCAAGAGAGGAATCGGCAGAAGCATCACCGAGACTCCTGGATCTTGAAGAATGATCCAGTTTGCGATGAGGAATCCTGAAAGCAGCATGAAGGAACGCCCCAGCGGCCAAGTCTTTCCGGTATTCAGAGTTCTGCTAAGCAGCAGGGCACCCACGTGAATCAGGAGTACCACCGCCAGCAATTCGACCCACCTGCCGACACTCGGGTCGGTCAGAAGATCCTGCCCCGGTGCTGTCCAGCCAATGAGAAAGGTGATCAGTAATATTTGAAAGGAAAGCAGCATGATCTGTAGCCAACGACGGTACTGGGCCTCCTCGGAGGACAGTTGCCCGGATCGGGTCTGCCGCTTGCCGAAAGAGAGCCTCTGCCAGCTCTTTTTGGAGGATCTTCCCCTGGAGGAACTCATGGGATCGGACCTCACCCTTTCCTGTCGAAGGGCCACCCCGGCAATCAAATCGCCGAAACCGGTGGCAGCAGGGACGGTCCCTGCTCACCCCTATTGTCGGAGGAAACAGTCATTCTGTCCAAGGGAAGCAACCCTGAAGCCGCTCAGATCTTCAAATTTATGGCCATAAACCCCGCCCAATAAAGGACTTAAGATTTCAGGAAGATCCGCCTTCATGGCGCTCATAAGCTTTGACGATCCGCGTTACCAGAGGATTTCTGACAATATCTGCCGCCTCCAGTTCGATCCATGAAATCCCCTGCACCGAACCGAGGATACGTTTGGCATGCAAGAGACCCGACGGCTGCCCTTTTGGTAGGTCGAGCTGAGTCGGATCACCGGTGACAACAATCCGCGACCGTGCCCCCATTCTCGTCAGGAACATCTTCATCTGGGCGGTCGTCGTATTTTGAGCTTCATCAAGAATGATGAATGCATTGCTCAAAGTTCGACCTCGCATGTAGGCCAGAGGCACTATCTCAATAATTTCTCTGTCGCTGTAGCGGCGGACTTGATCGTAATCGAGCATCTCGTGAAGGGCGTCGTATAGAGGACGAAGATAAGGGTTCACCTTTTGCTGAAAATCTCCCGGAAGAAACCCGAGTTTTTCTCCAGCTTCCACCGCAGGGCGACTCAGAATCAACTTTCGAACTTCCCCTGACTTCAAAGCTTCGACAGCCGCCTTCACCGCAAGGTACGTTTTTCCCGTTCCTGCAGGACCCAAAGCCATGACGATATCATGCTTTTCGAGAGCCTCGAGATAGCGGGCCTGTCCGGGTGTTCGAGCGATCTTCTGTAAACTTCCCCGGGTGAGACCCGTTGCAGTACCACCCTCTGCAGAGGCGGAGTCTTCGAACAGATCCCCCTCCACTTCAGTCCCATGCAATGATTCTCCATCCCTGAATTTTTGCAGTGACGCATCGAGAATCTCTTCTGCGGATTTCCCTCTGCCCTGCCTTTGGGATGTCAGCATCGCCTCTACGGCGAGGCGAGCCTGTTCGACTCGATCAGCGTCTCCATCGAGATCCAGCCGACGCCCGCGGGCAACCGCCTGAATTCCAAAGCCGTCACGAATCATGCGTAACTGGATATCACGGATACCCAGGATTTCTTGGGCTTCTTCATCATCCTGAAAATCAAAGGAAACAGACAATGCAAACTCCTCGCTCAATCCATCCAAAGGGTTCTCAGCCAAACGATCAGCGGAATCGCCAGAATGAGACTGTCCATCATATCGAGCATTCCACCGAGTCCGGGAATCGTATCTCCTGAATTTTTGGCCCCCATGGACCTTTTAAGAGCGGATTCCTGCAAATCTGTCAATTGCCCTGCCAATGCCATGAGTAATCCCAGAAATGCCGCTTGTGAGATCGGGAAACTTTCATGCTGAAGGATGGCCGCATAAGCGACTCCGATCAGGATGGCCGACCCCATCGCCCCCAAGAGCCCTTCAACCGTTTTTCTCGGACTGATGGGATGGAGCGGAGTTCGCCCGAAAGGTCGACCGATGAGATAGGCCCCGGTATCAGAACCTTTGACCATCAATAAAGCGCATAGAAACAGGTGCGATCCCAAAGGATCAGACGACATCGAGACACATGCCAAAACCGGCATGACCAACCATTGGGAAACCAGGAGAGCGTGGAAAGAACTTCTCCAACGAGCTCTGTGAATCGAGGGAGCCAACTCAGTGATCAATGGAGCCAGAAAAAGAGGGAGTCCCAATACCAGCGCAAAAGGAATCCCATCTTCGAACCCCAAAAGCCTTCGGTATTTTTCTGTCGAAAGAATCAGGAAGCTGGCCGAGAAGCAGATAAGTCCCAGCATTAAATCACTTCTCAAACGGGTTCCCAGTTTGATGCCTTCCAACATCGCCCCGATACCGAAGAGCAGTGCTAGCCCTACGAGCCCCCTGCCATTTCCTCCAGCCCAAAGATCCAGGAAAATCACCAGAATGACCCCCAGTGAAATTGGAATCGCCCATCTTAGCCTTGTGCCGAGACCTTTCATTCCACCTCCGGATCCCATGCAGGGAGACGCCCAAAGCGACGGCTTCTCATGGCGTACTGCTGCAAAGCCTGATCCAGGTCAGCTTCACTGAAATCGGGCCACAGGACCGGCGAAAAGTGCAACTCTGCATAACTAGTTTGCCAGGGGAGGAAGTTGGAAAGGCGAATCTCACCCCCGGATCGAATCAGTAGATCCACATCCGGCATTCCAGGCTCGTAGAGCTGGTCTTCCAGTCGAGTCCCCTGGGCAGCAGATTGATGTTTCTTTGCCGCATCGGTCAGCTCAGCTCTGCCTCCATAGTTGATCGCCAATCTGAGGACGAGATCCCTGTGGTTTCTGGTTAGCGAGACGGTTTCTTCGAGGAGTGAATGGGTGTCAGCCGGAAGTTCACTGAGGCGCCCAATCACGCGAAAAGAGATACCGAGGCGGAAAAGTTCTTCACGCTCCGAATGTAAATACTTCGCGAGAAGGTCCAGGAGAGAATCCACCTCTTCTCGTGGTCGTTCACGGTAGTTCTCTGTAGAAAGAGCATAACAGGTCAGTTCTGAGATGCCTCTTTGCCTGACCCATCGGGTCATATCACGAAGAGTCTCTGCACCACGGGCGTGGCCCTCAGCCCGCGATTTATTTTGCCGTTTTGCCCACCGACCATTCCCATCCATGATCACCGCAAGGTGATGTGGTGGCTGGTCACCAGACGAAAGGGCGTCGTCTCCACGCTCTGAGGAATTCGCTCCCGCTATGATCGGATTTTCATCCTCACTCAAGCGAGCTCTCCCTCAGAAGTAAAGGGTTTAAAAAGGAAAACTTCATCGCGGCGTTTCCCGGTCGAAAGAATCGAAACCGGGATTCCGGTTTCTTTCTCGAGGAGATCCATAAACGGTTTCATGCTCTGCTCGTTGACCACTTCCCATCCGGGCCAGTGTTCAATGACAGGCTCAATATCAGAAAGGTCATCCGTACCTCCAGGATACGTATGGAGAATCTCTCCCCCCCGTCGATATCCAGTGACTACGGGGACTGTTTCACGTCCACTGAGAACATCTGCCTTGGTGAGAGCGTAGCTATCCAGGTCATTTAACTCTGCGGCAAAACGCAAAGCAGGAATATCAAGCCAACCCACTCGCCGTGGACGACCCGTGGTCGTTCCAAATTCACCGCCGGCCTCCCGCAATTTTTCGGCTTCCTCGCCATGAATCTCGGATGGGAAAGGTCCTTCTCCGACACGAGTGCAGTAGGCCTTGGTTACACCGACGACGTGGTCCACCTTTCGAGGCGAAAAACCACTTCCGGTTCCGACTCCAAGAAATGATGGGCTCGATGAGGTCACAAAAGGATAGGTTCCAAAATCGATATCGAGCATGCAGCCCTGTGCGCCCTCAAAAAGAAGGGTCTGACCTGCGTCGTGCATTCGGTTAAGGAGCTGACGGGTATCGACAATCTGTCCTTCGAGGCGATCTCGAAGCCGTGTACAGATTTCGATCGCGGCTTTAATTCCCTCTGCCGTGCCGCCCAGAGCCTGGCGTCTTTCTTCCAGGATTGCAGGAAGTTGATCCTCTACAAAACCAGGACGGATCAGATCTCCCATACGAACTCCGGTACGAGCAAACTTATCCTGATAAGCAGGACCGATTCCCCGAAGCGTCGTTCCAATCGGGCTGCTCGCATTTTCTTCATTCACTTTTTCGATGGCCCCGTGATGAGGAAGGACCACATGTGCACTGTCAGAGATGCGAATCTGCTGAATCGCCTCTTCAGGAAGAGACTCCACCTCTTCGAGCAACTTTCTGGGTTCAATGACCATTCCGTTACCAAGAATCGCAAGAATTCCTCCGTGAAGAACTCCCATCGGTAAATGGTGAAGAACGTGTTTAACGTCCCCGATGTAGACGGTGTGCCCAGCATTAGCACCACCCTGATAACGGACAACGGCATCGACATCCCTTGCGAGAACATCGACGATCTTGCCTTTGCCTTCGTCACCCCAATTCAATCCGACCACGCAGACATGCCGCATGTTGATGACTCCCGTCTATCGTGCCCCGCTGGCATTGTCCCGGGTGATCTCGGTACGTCCACCCATGTAAGGTACGAGAACCTCAGGAATCCGGATAGATCCGTCTTCCCGCTGATGATTCTCAAGAATGGCAATCAACACCCTCGGTGTTGCTATCGCCGTGTTGTTTAGTGTATGGCAGAAATGGACTTTTCCATCCTTGCCTCGATATCTCAGATTCATTCGCCGTGACTGATAGTCGTAAAAGCGTGAAGCGGAGTGGGTTTCACCCCATCCCCGAGAAGGCATCCAGGCTTCGATATCAAACTTCCGAACTTGGCCCATTCCCAAATCACCGGTACAAACATCGACCACTCGATAGGGGATTTCCATGGCCTGAAGAATCTCTTCTGCATTGTCACGGATAAACTCGTGATGAGCGATGGATTCCTCAACATCGGATCGTCCGATGATGACCTGCTCTACCTTATTGAACTGGTGAATGCGGTAAAGTCCCTTGGTATCACGGCCTGCAGCCCCCGCCTCCCTGCGATAACAGGTCGACCAACCGCAATACTTCAGTGGCAGATCTTCCTCTTCAAGGATCTCATCGGAATGATAAGCCGTCACTGGAACTTCGCTGGTCCCGGTCAGATACAATTGATCCCGAGGGATTTCGTAGGTCTGCTCTTCACCACCTGGAAAGTAGGCTGTTCCGAAGAGAGGCTCATACTTCACCATCGTCGGGACCATCATCGGTACAAATCCACGATCAACGACATGGTCGAGAGCATATCTGAGAACTGCGATCTCCAGCAGCGCACCAGCTCCCTTAAGAATGTAGGTTTGCGAACCCGCCAGCTTTGAGGCCCGAGGGAAATCGACAATGTCGAGATCTTGAGCCAACTCCACATGGTCCTTCGGTTCAAAGCTAAACTGGGGAACCTCTCCGACAACTCGAAGTTCGACGTTGCCACTATCGTCTGGGCCCAAGGGGACTTCTGGTGCGGCTGGCATCGGGATGCCCGCCTGAAGAGTCTCCAGTTCCGTCACGACATCACGAAGATCATCTCCGAGAGTCTTGATGCGATCAGAGACCTCAGCCATCCGCTGGATCGCTTCCTGCTTCTCATCCCCAGTGAGAGTAGCGATCTCTTTTCCAGCATTTTTTTGATCGTGACGCAGTTGCTCCTGCTCCGTCAGCAAAACTTTACGCTGATCGTCGAGNGCCACGAGACGATCNAGNTCCACTTGGAATCCNTTGTCCTTGGCCCCTTTGCGNACAGCTTCCAGNTCCGCACGGATATACTTGATATCGAGCATTTTACCTCTTTGAGATGCAGCGATGGGANCCCGGAATGGTGCTCCCCTNTCGAGCGAGGATAGACTCGATCNGGGTCCGCTTCAATCGAGGCAGATCAGGGAGTTTGAGATCTCCCCAATGCCATGAGGACTGCAGGCCCCCCAAGCCCGCTCCAATGGGCTAAGTCTGCCGAAGCTTGCTCTATGAGACGATTTCCGGGATTTCCCGCTCCCAGCAGAGCAGGGAGGAGCAATTCGAGAGCCGAATTTGGGGCTCCACCCCGAGCCAGCCTGCGCGCCTTGGACAGCGTTTTCTCCAGTCGGTCACAGGCCCAGCGGTGAGCCAATCGCTCAATTTCACCCGGTAGCTGAGCTAATAATTGTCGTTCAACCTTCTCCATCTGAAATCTGCTGACCGGCAGCTGGATCCCCTCGATCACCTGCGGCTGAAGGGTTTGTGCCAATTCCACGGCAGTGCGGATCTCTCGACCGGTGTCGGAAAAGATCGTCACCGGGCAGTGCAAAGTCACCCGAACTGACTTCTGCAGAGATTTCTTGGAGGTTTGATCCCAGACCAGCCGGGATCTGCGGGCAGGATGGGATTCGAGTCGTTCGGCCAATCGAAGCGCCTCCGTAGTATGAAATTCGATCCGGTCCCGGATCATCCCCGCTTCACTCGGTGGCGAATTGAGCCAACGCTGGCGAAGACCCAAAATCTCATCGACAAGATCCACCCAACGTTTGGCGTCTGCCAGATGACCCGGTGAGCGCGACCAGAATCGACCAACAGGCTCAAAGGTGTCCGAAGGTTCGACAGGGTCAGCAAGGTCCTCTTGGGAAACGCTGGCGACTCCCGGAATGAGATAATGTCTCTGGTTTTGCCCTCGCGGAAGTGGCTGTCCCTTACGCAGAATCTGCGGACGGAGCGGACGTGCCAACTGCTGCCTCAAGCTCTCCAGTTCAGTAGAACGAAGCTCATCCTCAACAACCAGTCGGGACATTTGCAGAAGAGCATGGCTATCCCTTTTCATATCGAGATTATGCTTCGCCTGTTTTTTCAACTCTTTGAGAGCCCACGCCGCAGCTTGTGTACTGTCGGCAGTTTCAACTCCCAAAAAAGACAGCCGCTGACAATTATCGAGAACTCGTCCTGCCTGACCCAGCCACCGAGCTTCCTGGATCATCTCGTGAAGTCGGTTCTGGGATTCCGAAAGAAGCTCAGCGATTCGCTGATCGATGCTCTCTTCCAACCATGGCAGCACTGTTCTATTTTTGAGCAAGTTCCCCGCACGTTTCTCATCCCTTTTCAAAAACGCATCTTCAAGGTTCCAGAACCACTCATCGACGATTCGCCTCAATTCCATGCGACGTTTCCAATGACTTCGGATTTCATGGGCCTGGTCAGGTAAAGGCATTCCGGTCACGGTGCAAATCAGTATCAATCGATCTACTTGGGGGAAAAATTTCTCGAGTGCTGAGCTGTTTCCGGGACGATCGATGACTGCCATACGATCTCTTAGGTGACGCCAAGCCCGATCTCGTATCGGTTCGAAGAGACTCGTGCCTGTTTCAATCCCATCCAGCTTGATCCAATAGGAAGCCGCATGACGCAACTCTTCAGAGAGTTCGAGATACTTTTTCAGTGCTTCTTCCCACTGACCTGAATTCCAGGCTGATTCGAGAAGTGCCACTCGGTCGAGGGGATGCTCTCCCATTCGAGAAATCTGTCCGTCGTCCCCGGGCAACACTTCATACGACAGAGACCCCTTTGACAGCCCACCCCATGGCAGGGCCAAAGCCCCCAGCAGAATCGCCGAGTGCATCCAAGCGGTGCTCATCAATGAGGTGTGCAGCAGGGTCGAAGGGAGCAAAAGGTATCCTCCGGAAGAGTCTTGAAACCCGGAAGAGAAAGGGATCGAGGATCCCTTGTCTCTGGGGCCGGACACTCCGGACCCCGAGAAGGATACCATCTCCCGTCGAGAGTGGCCGCTCAGGCAAACGAGGGCCAATCAGCTTCAGGAAAGTGATCACGACAGCGAGGCTTAACCCTCAGGGGTTATAGCGTCCCCTGCCCGCAAGGGAGAGAGAGGCCTCCAGAAGACGGTCGGGCCCCAAATCGGTCCAGCGTGGATCGAGGGCTTCGATCGCCAGAGTCATCATGTCTAGACCACGGCCAGCAATCGGGCCAGGAGCCTCTGCTCCACCGATGACTTTTGGTGCAATCAGAACTTCGCAGCGATCGACTTTTCCGGCATCAAAGAAATGCCCGATCGTCACGGCTCCTCCCTCGACCAATAAACTCTGGATACCGCGATCACCCAGTTTCCGTAACAGATCATCCAGATCGATCTGTGACTTCCCGCCCGATTGCCGGTTGGCGGGAACCATGAGGATTTCAACTCTCTCAGAAAGATAGTCTGGTGCGGACTGTCCCTCCTGAAGGACCAGGAGAACGTCTCCTCCATCATGCAGAAGCTGCCGATCAGCAGAGATTCTTCCTGCAGGATCAATGACGACACGAAGAGGATCTTTCATCCCCTCCGTTCTCGAAGTCAGTTGGGGATCATCCGATTCTACTGTTCCGATCCCGACGAGAATCGCTCCGTGGTGCCCCCTTCGCTCTCGAGTCCAGCGACGGGTTTCCTCCGAAGTGATCCACTTGGAATCTCCCGTTGCCGAAGCGATCCTGCCATCCAAGGTCATCGCCCACTTCACCGTTACCAAGGGCCTGCCTCTCTGAACATGGCAGAGATATGGCGCAAGGAGGCGAGCCCCCTCTGATTCGAGAACTCCTCCCACCACTTCGATACCGGCTTCCGTCAACTGCTGAATCCCCCTGCCACGGGTCACCGGGTGGGGATCAGGGTGGCTGTAGATGACCCGACGAATTCCAGCATCGATGATGGCCTGTGAGCAAGGAGGAGTTTTTCCCTCATGTCCACAGGGCTCCAAGCTCACGATGATCGTGGCCCCTTGGGTTTCGATTCCCGAAGAGCGAGCAGCAGCGAGGCAAGCAGCCTCTGCATGAGGACCGCCATACTTGGCATGCCAACCCTCGGCTACTTCCAGGTCTTCATTAACGAGAATGGCTCCGACTGGTGGGTTCGGTGCAACGTTTCCAATTCCCCGCTTCGCCAGATCAAAGGCGACAGACATCAGGGATTCGTAGACTTCAGAATCGATAGGGCTCATCGGGTCTCAGGCGGCAGGATCGGCGTTTGAGATGGTTCACCGATTCGCTTTCCATACAAAGTGGCTGCGGAGGTTCGATCAACTTCGACTACGACGAAGGATCCTTTCTCTTCATCAGCATTCTTCGGCCAAATGACGGTTCGGTGATCTCTTGCACGGCCAGCCCAGCGTTCGGGATCTGATTTCGAAGGCCCCTCTGCAATGACTTCTACCCTACGACCATGGAACCTTTCATTTCTTGATTTGCCACTCCCGGAGAGTGCTTCGAGCAATGCGTGATTCCGCTCTTTTTTGATTTCCAGAGAGATATCGTCCTGCAGGTGGTCAGCACTCAACGTTCCGGGTCTTGGAGAATATTGGAAAACATATCCATGATCGAAGCCCACCTCTTCAACCAGAGTCAGGCTGTCTTCAAATTCAGCTTCCGTCTCTCCAGGAAAGCCAACGATGAAATCGGTGGCCAAAGTGATATCCGGCATCTTCTCCCGCAAACGCTCAATTCGCTCAAGGTAGAAGCTGCGATCGTAGGTTCTTTTCATACGGGCCAGCATCGAGTCACTGCCCGATTGAACCGGCAAGTGCAGGTAATTCATCACCTTGGAGCAATCGGCCATCGCTTCGATCAATTTTGGCCGCATAAATCGAGGGTGAGAGGTAATGAAGTGACAACGGTGAATACCGTCAATCTCTTCAACACCTCGAAGTAGCGTATCGAGACCAACACCTGCACCTAATCTTTTGCCATACGAATTCACCGTTTGCCCAAGAAAGGTGATCTCTTTAACTCCTTCATCGGCCAGACGCCGCACCTCATCGAGGATCACCTCCGGCGGACGTGAGACTTCTTTTCCCCGAGTGGTTGGAACGATGCAGTAGGTGCAAACCATGTCGCACCCTCTCATCACAGAAACGTAGGCATGCCATGGTTGAGGACCCAGATTTCGTTGGCGTACAAACTCCAGAGGCGAGTCCATATCGGTGGCCAAGAGGCTCGTCGATTCACCACGGGCCTCATCAATCAAGTCCGGCAACCGGTCAAACTCCCGAGTTCCAATGATGAGATCAATCCAAGGCGCACGGTCGGAAAGCTCCTCCTGTTTGTGCTGTGCAACACAGCCCGTGAGCCCAAGAATCAACTCTGGTTCTTCCTTCTTTCGCCTTTTGAAACTGGTCATCCGCATCACAGCCCGCTCTTCGGCACGCTCCCGAACTGAGCAGGTGTTGTACAAAATAACTCCTGCTTCAGCAGGGTCATGAACCAGTTGGTAACCGCGTTGCATCATTCCCTCGAGCATCAATTCCGCATCGAGTTTATTCATCTGGCAGCCGAAAACCTCGAAGTAGACCTTCTTTGATTTCGGAACCACTTCATCGGTGGTGACGGTTTGCATCGAGTAGGTTGGTTTCAAGACTCCTCTATTCTTCCCGGATGGTAGGAATCGCAGTGCCTGTGGTCAACAGGACCGGAGAAGATCGCAGCACGGGACGCTCTGGGAGCCTTATTGCCACGGTGACAGATAACCGAACAGAATCCTCGACAGCAGGAATCCTGAGATCAGGCCACATCCCAACGCAAATCCAGTCATTCCCGAAATGGCAAACAGGGCCGCAGCGACGATCATTGCTGAGGCAATACCGCCTTCGACGAGTCGCCTGCTGGCTCCCTCGATTCGCCGGGAAAGACGATCAAGACCAGTGATTTCAGACTCGACACGGATTCTCCCTCGGGTTGCCCGGCGGAGGGCCTCCGTCAACAAAACCGGAGCCTCGCCAAGAGCCTCCAGATTCTCAAGGGTCTGATCTGTCAGGCGACGAGCCCATTCGTCTGGAGCGCTCTTCTCTCTGACCAACTCTTGCAACAGTGGCTCAAGCTCACTCGTCATATCAAAATCGGGGTCGTACTTCTCCACGAGCCCTTCCAGTAATACCAGAGCCCGGGTCATACGAACGAATCCAGGAGCAATTTCAATGCGATGTTCAGTGGCGATCTGAAGAATACTTTTCAAAAGGGCCGGGAGATCTACATTTGAAAGAGGCAATCCCAAATACGGATCCAAATGCTGAGCAATCGATTGGGTGAGAGCAAAAGTGTTGGCTTCCCCATGGCAGTGCCCAACATGAATCACCTGACGAGCCAACTCTTCATAATCTCGATCGACCAAAGAATTGAGCATTCTTGACAATCGCCAGCGAAGATCACTGGTCAAGATTCCTGTCAGCCCAAAGTCGATCCAACCCGCTCTACCATCATCCAGCCAGAGGATATTTGAGGGATGTGGATCCGCATGGAAATGACCATGCCTGAACATCATCGTAAACAGAGATCGAGAACAAACGCGAACCAGTTCCTGCCGCCTTGGATCGTCTATCGTCATTTTCCCGACAGGAATTCCATCGAACCATTCCATCACGAGAACTTCTCCCGTACACAGATCAGGGAACGTCTCCGGAATAGCGATCGCAGGGTCGTCCTCGAAGAAAGTACGAATCCGATCGATTGAGTTCTTCTCCATGAAAAAATTGAGCTCACCATCGAGTGCATGGTGAAGTTCACGAACGACGGCCACTGGATCGAAGCCGCCCGATTCAGGTTGTCGGGAAAGAGCCTCAGCAAATTGGTCCAAGAGTCCGAGATCCCGCTCAATCAACACACCGATCCCTGGCTTTCGAACCTTTACNGCGACCGACCTGCCGTCCAGCGTCGTGGCTCGGTAGACCTGAGCAATCGAAGCACTCGCCACAGCCACTTCATCAAACTGGCGGAAATACTCGTGGATTTCCCCACCAAGACTCTTCTCGATGACCGGCTTTACTTCATCAAAAGAAACTGGGTCGACGTCATCCCTGAGACGCTCCATTTCATTCACGAGATCTTCAGGAAAGACGTCAGGACGACTGGCGATCAGTTGCCCCAACTTGATGTAAATCGGACCTAATTCTTGAAAGGCCAATCGTAATCTGCCGGCAAAAGGAATATGAGGATTTTCAAAACCGAAGATTCGCGTTCCCAGACCTGCACCAAGGCGAGTCGACAAATCCTTGAGACCATGTCGAGCCAGCACCCAGGAAATATCCCTGAGTCGTGGCAGATTTCTTAAAGTCTGAAGCGGCTTTACCAAGGAACCCCCATCAATCTCCCGAATGCTGGGAATACTGCTTCTCAAGTCGATCGATGCGTTCTCGCAGAGCCTCAAACTCTTCCCGGCGAACAGGCGTCATTTGAATCCATTTCTCCCAAAGAGCTGCGAGCTCAGAAGGGGCTCCTTCAGAAGTGAATCCAGCAGTTTCTGACTCACGATCAGAATCGCCCGCCGCCTTACGCTTCCAGGCTTCGATAATCGCTTCTCCTTGTGGACGAGAAAGAGTCCCTTCTTCGACGAGATCATCGACTGCAGCCATCATGTGGGATCGAGCTCTGTTAAAGGAAACGAGGATTTCATTTCCCAGATCCATCCATTTTTTGACACCGTCCATGAAAACCCTTCCGATCCATTCTTCTCGCAGAAAGCCTGCTGAGGGGGAAACGCATCGTATCGGAAGGACGGGTCAGGATCGACGAGGAGGTCGTTGTGGAATGGGTAAAAAAATAGGGAGCCCGTTGAGAATCAACGGACTCCGCGGGAAAGGGGGGGAGTGCAATCTAAGAGGAGGTCACCCGTCACCGGAATCCTCACTCACGAGGACTATGGCAACACCCGTGCCAGTCTCCGAAACTCTAAATAAATAGTTCTATCTTTAATGATTTAAAGCACTTACAGAAACACCCGTTGGACAGGTGCGACATCCTTGTGCACGTAGAAATTACCGAGAAGGAATGGATTGCAGGAAAGAAATACCTCAGCGACTCAGGCCGGAACCCACTTTTCCATCGAGGACCTGACCCAGAACTGAAAGTGCGGCCCGTAATTGATCCTCGGGAAGACCAAATCCGATACGAACGTGGTCTGGCTCACCGAAGAAGTGGCCCGGAGTCACGTTGAGGTCATGCTGCATACATAAATCCCGAAACTTCTCCCCATCCTCGGCGATGCTTTTCGGGATTCTGGGGAAACAAACTAATCCACCCGCCGGCTGGACCAAAGGCAGGGAGTAGTCCCCTAGCCAATCAGAAAAGATTTCCCACCCTCTTTTAGCAATGCCACGACCGCGCTCTGCGAGTGGATCCAGATGATTCATTGCAGACCTCGCTACCTGATCAGTGAGGCAAGAGGTGTGCAAAGTGGTGGAATCAAAGATCTTTCGGGCCTGATTCGCAAGTTCTTCTGTCGCACAGCCCCAGCCGAAACGCACTTGCGACAAGCCATGCAACTTGTTGAGTCCCCAAACACTGACGATATTTGGATGCCGAGAACAGATCGGACCGGGATCTGGATCCAGGAATCCTCGATACATTTCATCGACGATGATGTGACAGCCGGTTTGCTCGACGATTTCAACCAAGCCTTGAATCTCTTCCTCTTTGAGAGCCACTCCGGATGGGTTATGCAGATGAGTCAAAAGAACGAGATCCGCATTTTCTTTTAGCACCCGTTTTAATAAGGCATGAGTATCCAGGCGGTAATCTTCTTCGAAGCGTCGCTGAAACGGAACTCTGCGAACACCCAAAAGGGATAAAGCATCCAATAATGGGAGATACCCGGGAACTTCATGAATCACGACACCACCCCGAGGAACGATAGCGGCACCAAAGCAAAAGTGTGCATGCGAGGCGCTCGAACCTATGACGATCCCCTGAGGATCGATTCCCCAGTCATGATTCAGTCGCTGGAACACCTCTTCTGGGCCGTAAGGAGAGAACTCTGTCAGTGCCAGAGTAGCAGGATCAAGCCCGATATCTGACCAATCCACAGGCGGAACCGCACTCGCCGTCAGACGGTGAGACCCCATCAGTCCTTCGTATTTGGCCCATCGGATGTAGGGAACTTCTGAGATTGCCATAATGACGTATCTTCCAACTCTTCCTGTTGACGCATTCGTTCCAGAGCACGACGCCGGCGACTGGACTGAACGATAGCGGCCACGATCACGAGAAATGCGATGCTCTTCCAGGAAATCAGTATATCGAGCAATAATCCCGGCCACAAAACCTGAGATCCAAAGGAATTCTGCCAGCGATCGAAAGCCACTGAAGGAGAGATTCCAGCTTCTTTTTCGAATGCCTCAGACCATGTGACATCTTTCCCGCAGTGGTCGAGAACCTTCGCATGAAAGTCTTCTCCATAAGTCTTCCGTGTCCACTCAATAAAAAGGACAGAAACCGCATAAAGCGTCGTCGCCCGGTCATGAGACTTCGGCAGATACTGATCGATTTCATGAATCGGGACGAGCCCTCCTCTGCGGGCAAACAAGGCCACTTCTCTGCTCTTTGAAGGATCGGGGATCTGCCTGGCAATGCTCTGAGCCAGACCCTCATGAACCCAACGGGGCAAAGGGACTCCCGTTTCACCAAGAACAAGATGAACCATTTCATGACGCAAAGTCGTCAGACCTCTGCCGGGATTGCGAATCATGTATTCCAGATCGATGACCGCGATAGATTTCCCTGGCAGAGCAAGGGCCGGAACCCAACTGGGAACCTCCTTCAGCTGCAGGTGCTCAAGTACAGAAAGCAATGCAGAGCGGCCATATTCAATGTATATCTTTGGCCTGCGAAGAGGTTCAACGTTCAACCATTGGCGGATCTCATTGAGGTCAGAGACGACCCTTTGAAAAAGGGCCTTCGGTACTTTTGATCGCTGACTCTGGCTGATATGAACATCACAATTTTCAAGTTCAAACCGTTCATACCCTGGCCTGACCACGGCTGGCTGACGATCCTCAGCAGAAATTTCACCAACTTGCGCGTTCATGGCGAAGACCGGGGTCCCGACACAAAAAAGCGAGAAGAGAATGATCAATAAGCAAGTCAGGAAACGGACCATGAATCTCTGCAATCAGAGGAGAACTCATCAAAAAAGGGTGCAGGGCACTGATTGCCCTGCACCCCATCATGTCTGAAGAAAGTCTAGGAAACTAGACACTCTCTGAGAGAGCTGCGACCAGACATCCCTTGGAAACACTGTAAAGCGGATCCTCAGCAAGGCGAATCTCCTTGACCGAAATCGGGAACTGAATCTTTTCAAACTCCTGTTGGAACACTTCTGTGAATCCACCAATCATGCTGGTTCCGCCGGCACAGACAATGCTGATCGGGTCTGGAAAGTTCGGCATTGAGGAGGAAGATTCAAAGCGCTCTTTGATGTTCTTAAGAGTGTAGGAGATGAGATTACGGTAGTAGATTTCTACCGCTTCTTCTTCACGCCCCTGAGGATTGGTCAAATCAATCCCCTTCTCTTTGAGCCCACATGCTCTAGATGAGCTGATGCCCAGCACACTGGCGACATTACGATCAATCCAGTCTCCGCCACGAGAAGTGGAGAAACTGAGAGCAGGAATCGATTTGTAGGAAACACACACATTGAACATTCCACCACCGCAGGAGATGCCGATACCGGTGAAGTCGTCCTCTGCCAACTCCGAGAAAACCACTGCATGGCCTTCAACGAGAGGCTTCGGCTCGTATCCGAGTCCCTTGATAAGTCCACCGAAGACACCCTGGTGATAAACCACGTTCATGTCGGCATCGATGGGCTCAGCTGGAACTGAGTAGTAGCAGATTTCGCCGGGCTGCTTGGGCTTTTCCAGAAGAGTCTCAAGGAGCATCTTCTCGATCGGCAAAGCATCCGCTTCATCAGGGCTGATCATTCCCTCTTTCATCGGGCGGCGGGTGTTACGGTTGAAAATATTGGCAAGTTCAAATGCCGGATCTCCAACTACCACCATTCGATCATTCACAATCACATACTGAACCCCAAGTCGGGTCAGCATATTGCGGGTGTAGTCGTCGCAATCAATATCGATGAAAGCGTTACGCTGAATTTTCAAATTCACGTTTCCGGTTCCATCCTGAAGAGAGGAAACCAGATTCGCAGTTCCTACGTCGAGTCCACGTCCCAGAGTCACCGGAGTGGAACTGGTTGCGACTACTGGAGCACTCGCATCCGTCGTGGTCGAATTGGCCACGGTGGTCTCCTCTGCTGAGAATGTCTTCGCATCCTCGACATTAAACTGAACGTCATTTTCCTCATTGTTCACGCTGGCAACGACATTCTTTTTATCGAAGTCCTTGCGGGCGTAGTCTGCAAAGTCTCCCATGCCCTACTCCGTTTCTTTGTGGAGGTTTTTCAGTTTCGCAAGATTTGCGGAAACCCCTCCGACTTTTGTGTTTTTGACCTCAACTTGGTCGAGGTTGTTCTCTACATTTTCATTGCTCTCCCTGGAAAAGAGCGCGACAAGCGCTTCTTCCGATGGAGGCTCCACATTCTTGGTTGATCCAGCTGTATGCCCATTCGTGACCTTGGTTACCAAGGCATCAATACTCGCCTTGAGGTCACTCATCTGGGATTCTGAAGGGGCAGTGGCTTCCGACTTGGCCTCTGCGACAGCCTCCCGAACAACATCTTTGATTTGATCTGCATCGAGGCTGCTGGCTGGTACTTCTACTGTTTCCACCGCTTCATGAGTCTCCTCTGGACCCACTTTGACAGTGATCTCATCGCGCTCACGTTCAGACTGTTCCAGCTTTTCTTCAAGGCTGACCGCCTGGGCACGGAGATTTTCGATGCGCTCCTCATAGGCATTTTGCTGTTCTTTTTGACGGCTGTTTCGTTCTTGAACCAGTTTTTTGAACTGCGTCTTTGCTTCTTCTCGGAGGCGATCTCGATCATCAGCCTTCAGTTCTGCCAAGCGATCGGCAACGACTGTTTCGACCGCTTCATCAATAAGGCTCATGATGGAAGCCTTATCGAGAACCTTAACCGTACGCATTCCACGCTTGGCCAAATCTTCGACTGCCATCGTACTGAGGCGCTTATCCACTGCCTTCGGCACATCAAATGATGAACTCATCGAGTTCCCGTTCTTCTGGGGCCCATAGACACTGAAGTCTGTGGACCTGATTCCATTACCCACGAAGGGCACAGCCACCCGGGTAGGGAGACCAACGAAGACTAGCATCGGGATCGAATTGCCGGCAAATCGAGGATCTTCTTCTCTTAGCCAGACATGCCTCTGAGTCAGGTATCTGTCAAATAGAGGCCGATGAAGTTAAATAAGAAATCAGGCTGCCACCGAGAATCGGCGACAGCCTGTTGAAATCGAGATCTATGGAAACCGTGTCTTCAGTTACCCTCATCGAGAAGCTTCTGGGCGAAGTAGCGGATTCTGGAGTCTATCTCCTTGCGGTCCTTGCCGCTGAGTCTGTTCCCATGATTGTCAAGCAATCGCAGAAGTGTGGTTCTGGCGCCATTGAAGTCCGCCAACTGCACATAAACCAACTGCAGTTGCCAATATTGCTCTGGAGTTTGGTATTGTACCGGGGTGTTGCCCAAATGGGTTTCCATGTCCCGACGAGCCAGTTTCAGCCAGCGCTCCGCTTCCTTCTTGGCCTCAGCACGCTTTCGTAAAAGCGGCTCAGAAGGGCGCAAGCCTTCATCTTCCAAGGGAGTGCATTCAGCATCGGCCATGACATAAAGCACCGTATAACCACTGGCGATCTTATTGCGAATGTCGAATCGATCGAGCCTGGGTTTCGTGGAACTTCCTGCGAGGCGAACCGATTCATCGAGAAGATTCTCAGCCTGCTTGTACTTTTCAAGCCCTTTGCGAACACTTTCCTCATCCTCGACATCCACCAGATCCATCACTTCCCGGTCGAGCGAGAGAGCCTTGATTCTGTTCTGAGTAATCGTTTTGGCAGCCTCGACTGCATCAACTTCATCCGAATCTCTGACCGAAGTGTTGGACGGAGTGCATCCAGCCAAGATCACCAATGACAAAACCATGAACAAAAGTAGATGGCGGAAAGGGAATTCAATCATGCTTTCCGAAGACCTATCTGGAAGGACCATGGGCGAACTACTCTCATTTATTGCAACAAACGGACCAATGGGATCGGGGTATTGTAATTCAAATTGGGCGAACTGTGAAGAGTCGTCAGAGGTTCGATTCATCATGGGCAGCTACAGAGAAAGAAGAGCTTTTGAAAAATATAGACTCTTCACCGCTGACTCAAGACCTCGATTCTCACGATTGCGTCACTTGAAGAGCTTTCAAACCATCTTCACGGGGACTCACCCAATGCTCTCGTTCACGGTCGATCAGGACTTTCCCCGGCGGTAAACCCTTTGGTTTTCGAACAAATTTGGACTCTGTCCAATGAACTGCAACACCCCCGGGCCCTCGCCAGCCAGAACGATATGCGGCTACGTATGCCGCATCATCGATACTTTCAGGCGAAGCCACCATCCCCCGCGGCACCTTCAGCAGGACATGAGGACCCGGCTTTCCAGCGATATGAAAGAAGAGGTCATTGCCGCGCGCAGTCCGAATGCTGAGATCGTCATTTTCCTTTGCGCTTCTCCCCACCAGAATCTCGAGTCCTTCTCTGGATTGATACCTTAAAAAAGGTTTCGGTTCTGGCGCAGATTTTCTCCCCTGGCGACTTCCTTTGGGACTCTGCTTTTTCTTTCCATGACGCAAACACCATTTTTCAGTCCTATGACTCCAGTCGGAGATTTCGAAATCTGAAAGAAACTCTTCTGACTTGAGCTGTTCCCCTTCTTTAGAGAGCTGCTCAAGTTCATCGCATAGAGACTGGGTGTCTTGAGTTCGCTGGGTCAATTGATCGATGGAGCGTTTGCCCTTTCGGGCTTTATGGAAATATCTTTCCACATTTTGAACAGGAGTTTTTTCTGGAATCAGATCGATTTCAACTTTTGGAGAATCTTCTTGGTACCAGTCCTCTACCTCGATGACTGACATTCCTCTCTTCAGTTTCTGGAGGACTGATTTTAATAGCTCCCCACGATTCAGCCACCACTCCCAATCAAGAGAGCGTTGCAGATCACTCTGCAGATTTTTCAGCCTGCGCTGAAGCACTTTGCGATGTCGGTTCAGCTCCTGTAGTCCTTGGCGAATTTGACCTTCATGAATCTGCCGCTCTTCGCGTTGCAGCATTTGAGGTCCCCACCAGTGATGAAATGGTGTCGTTCCGCCTCTTTCTTCGATCGGAATATGCTGAAGGGGCTCGAAGGGCAAAGTCGGTGATACTCCCCCGGTGATTTGTTCGGATTCTTTTTTGGGGGCTTCCGGATACAGATAAGGCTCTCCCCTTCCAAGACCTCCACGGCCAGTGACAAACCTCACTCTTGCAGGTTTCCCCTCAAGAACGAGCAGACGACCCTGGCGACCAAAGAGCTCGAGAAGAAGATCTCTGCGATGACGTTTCTGAGGCCCAAAGGTCAATCGAAGCCGCATCATGCGATCGCCACCGGGTTGATCGACGCGATCGATCAGGGCCCCGGAAAGAAGGCCCCTCAAAGTCGCTACTTTTTCAGTGGGGCGATCAGGAGCAGGCAGAGACTCTTGCAGCAGCACCATTCGGGAGGTCCCCGGAAGAACGGAGATCAAAAGGTGAAGCCGAGACGACCCGGATCCCACCACCATCCGAATGTTGCCATGGGGGGCATCATAGACCTTGCCGATCCGCTGCCCTTCCAAAATGGAAGAGAGCTCTGAGACCAGAAGGGTCACTTCCTCTCGGCGAAGTCCTGGGGGGAAGTCGTTGGATCCCATTGAATCAGGAGCCGGCGCAGTATTGCCACTGCGCCGGCTCCCCTTTCGTTACTCTGCAGCGTTCCAGGAGTCATCAATCAGGTCATAGTTCAGGACTTCGCCCTCATTGAAGAAAAGCCCCAGCTCACGTTCTGCAGCTTCAGGACTGTCCGAACCATGGACGAGGTTAAATCCGTTGGAAATACCAAAGTCTCCACGAATCGTTCCTGCTTCTGCATCACAGCCGAAGGTCGCTCCCATCAGCTTGCGGCAGACACTGATCGCCTTGTTCCCCTCAAGAGCCAAGGCCACTACGGGGGCCGATGTCATGAAACTGACCAGGCCATCGTAAAAGGGCTTCCCCTTGTGATCTCCGTAGTGGGTAGCAGCGAGTTCGTCACTGATCTGCATCAGCTTCATCCCCACCACCTTGAGGCCTTTTCTTTCAAATCTTTCGGTAATCGGGCCGATGAGGCGTCTCTGGACGGCATCGGGCTTGAGCAAAATGAGCGTACGCTCCATGGAAAACCTCCAAATAGGGGGATTTTGCCCCCGGATGTTATGCTTCTTCACGGCAGGTTCCGTTCCCAACTTGGGACCGGCCCTGATCCGGGAATCGATCCCGGAATGGTTTGCCCGTCGACGAACGGTTTCGTCCGGCGGTATAGATTCTCGCAAGACGTCGTCCGATTTCCAGTGGATCGGACCGGTTGAAAGAGGTCGGTGGCATGGATTTCGCCAGAGAGTTCGAAATGACGTCAGGAAGCCTTCCAAAGGTCCTGAAGGATCAATTCGACGAAACCGGGGATATGATCCGCGAAATCGGCCTCTGGTTCAGTGAGCCTTCAGCGGACCGTATGCCCCGTTTTCTGGATGCTCTCCTCGAAATGACGACTGCCGAGCGCATTTTCCTCGTTCACCAGGATGGTCAGGGAAATTGGGAATGCCCTCTCGCCCGTGATCTCGACAGGGAAAATATCCGGCAACCCTTGTCAAAAGTCCTGCTACCGCTGGTGGAACGAACCCTCGAATCAGCAGAACTCTGGAGTTGCGAAGACATCCCCGGGCTTCCAGACAGAGATCGCTGGGACCGAGAAAATCTGCCTCGTACCCAATCTCTCCTGATCTTCCCCGTCAATCATCGATCACTGGTGTATATCGACCATCGATTTCAAAGCCTGAATACTGCCTGTGTTTCAGATTTGACCTTTGGAGTCATCACAGCAGCGATGAATCAGGTCCTTGCCAATGCGACAGGTCAGGTACCAACTTCGAGCAAATCATCGCAAAGCAAGCAGGTCACCCCTGTTGTCAGAGACCAGGAACCTTTAGCGGAAGCCTTGGAGATTATTGGCGAACACGCGGATCTGATTTCTGCGAAAAAGCTGATCGACAAGGTTGCTCCAAGCATGGCCCCTATCCTGGTGACCGGTGAAAGTGGAACCGGAAAAGAACTCGCCGCTCGATCCGTTCATGAACAGAGTCCAAGGGCTACGGGTCCATTTGTCAGTGAAAACTGTGGAGCCATCACTGAAACACTTCTGGAAACAGAACTCTTCGGCTGTGTCAAAGGCGCATATACCGGAGCGACTGAAGATCGACCGGGGCTTTTCGAATTGGCCCATGGGGGAACCATTTTCCTCGATGAAATCGGAGATACCTCCCCTGGTCTGCAGAAAAAGCTCTTGAGAGTCATTCAGGAAGGTGTCATTCGCCGGGTTGGTGGACAAGACCTGATTCACATTGATGTGCGAATCGTTTCAGCAACCAATCGGGACCTTGCGGCAGAGGTTCAGGCCGGACGATTCCGGGAAGATCTCTTTTACCGACTGAATGTGATCAATGTCCATCTCCCTCCCCTCCGTGAACGAGGCCGCGACATGGTGCTGATCGCACAACACTTTCTGGACCAACTGAATCTTGAATCAGGAACTGATTATCAATTCGATGCCGAAATCGAAGGGCATCTGCTCGCCCATTCATGGCCTGGAAATATTCGTCAGTTACAGAATGAGATTCGCAGAATCCATGCACTGGCAAATGATCGACTACAGCTTGAGGACTTTTCGGATGCCAAAGGGGCGACCGGTAGTTCAACCCCTCAATTCTCAGCAACAGGTCTCGAAGCCGTGATCTCAGCCGGATCGATGAAATCACTCATCGAGCAGCTTGAGAAACAGTGGATCACTGAAGCTCTTGAAAAATACCGGGACAGCAGGGGTGAAGTCTGCAAATCATTGGGAATCCCCAAAACCACTCTGTACGCCAAAATGAAGCGTTATGGAATCGGTAACCAAAGCTGAAATCGCCTTTTAAAGGCGCACCACCCAGACACTGTGCAGAAGTTGGACAGGTGGGTCAGATGATGAACTTCAAAGTGGCCTTCCCCCCCTTCCATTGACCTCAGAGCACATTTAAAGCGGGTATGGAACTTGCCACTGTATCTCCTGTCTGGGATCCGCGATCCCGCCCACACGAACGACCGATCAGGAGGCGCACCTTGAAGAAGCCGTTCAAACAGCGAATCAAAGACTTGCTCGTCACCTTCAAAGAGAATGAGGAAGCCCCGCTTTCCGTCCTTCTCGAAAAGCTTCCTGAAATCGAAAAGAACTCGAAAAAGTTCGCCATGGTTCAGGGACTCCTTCGGACGATCAACGTCGAAATCGTCGACGACATTTCTGAAGAAGAGACCGACAATCTGGAAACCGCTGAGTTCAACGAAAAAGAAGCTGTTGCTGCTGAGATGGAACTCAAGGAGCAAATGGAGAAAGAGAAGCGAGAGGCTGCAGCTGCTGCAAGCGGTGAAACCGCAGAGCGCATGGCAGTCAAGGCTCTCGATGATCCGATTCGCATGTACTTCTCACAAATGGCTTCGATTCCGCTGTTGACCCGCGACGAAGAAATCCATTACGCCAAAGAGATCGAGAAGAGCCAGAAGCAACTCTGCAGGAATATCTTCATGACTGCACTGGGTCAGGATGAAACTCTCCAGCTTTTGAGTCAGATCAATAATGGAACACGCCTTGTCGAGAAAAGCCTCGATCTGACTCTTTCCCGCAAGGGTGATCGTCAAACTTTCTTCGACAGACTGGCGAAGGAACTCCCCCGTATGCAGCAACTCTTTCGCTCAAACCAGCTCGATTCCCTCGATCTGGAAGACCTTCCTCTCTCTGATAAAGCTGAGCGACCAAAGCTGGAAACCCGCCTGCACAACAGAATTCTCAAACTCGCACGCATGCTTGAAACGTACGAGCTGAAAATGAAATACATCGGTCGCTTCCAGGCAGAGATCGAGCTCCTTGGAAAGAAACTCGAAATCGCTATCGTAGGACTTCGGATTCGCAACAAGCGTGCGATCGGTAAAGAGTTTGACGATATCAATGAAGCGATCCTTGAGCCCTACCCAGCATTCCTCGAAAGAGCTCGGGAAGTCAGCCATCATTTCAAGCGTTATGAAAATGCCAAGGGTGGACTGTCCAGTGGAAACCTTCGCCTCGTGGTCAGCGTTGCCAAGAAGTACCGAGGTCGTGGCCTGAGCTTCCTTGATCTGATTCAAGAGGGAAACACCGGCCTGATGCGTGCCTGTGAAAAGTACGATTACACCAAGGGATACAAGTTCTCGACTTATGCCACCTGGTGGATCCGTCAGGCGATTAGCCGAGCCATCGCTGAAAAATCAAGAATGGTGCGCCTGCCAGTCTACATGTCAGAGACCATGAGCAAGCTCGGAGGAGTCAGCCGTGAGCATCTCCAGAGGACCGGTCGCCGCCCTGACCTTCATGAGATCGCGGAGATTCTGGAAGTTCCAGCTGAAGAACTCGAGTCGATGATTCGCCTGAGCCGAGTTCCAGTTTCTCTTTCAACGCCGATTGGGCCTGATGACGAATCGACTTTTGGCGAGTTTATTGAAGATTACCGATTCGAAAAGCCTTCCGAAGCGATTTCAGAAGCCGCTCTGAAGAGAAGAATGACGAGAGTTCTCGAAACTCTAAGCCTCCGGGAGAGGGAAGTCATCAAGCTGAGGTTCGGTATTGGCAAAGATGAAACTTACACACTTGAAGAGCTGGGTAAGAAATTCAAAGTGACCCGAGAGCGGATTCGTCAGATCGAGATTCGCGCTCTTAAGAAGCTGCGCCACCCGGTCCGATCCAGAAACCTTGAGGGATTCCTCGACGGTTGATTCCCGGTTGACGAGACAGGAATTTTTGGCAAGCCCTGACGCGCGCCAACCCGCCGAAGAGGCGGGGTCAGGGCTTGCCTTTTTTCTTTTCCCCTGTGGTATTCATCGCCCATGTGGCTTTGACGAAATCTTCGCCATTTACAGTCACTCTCCCCATGAAACGAACCACCCGGTCATCTCCGTCAAAGCCATCCGCTTGACCCAAAGAAATGACATGTAAATGGAGAAGCCCCGGTTCCACCATCTCGGCGGAGATTTCCAATGATTCAATCGAGACCAATGCAGGCATTTGAATCGACTGCCCTTCCGGTAAAGCCGAGAACAGCACCACCAGAGACAGTTGCTCCAAAGCACTGAACGCCACTGTCGAAGGGAAGGAGAATTCTTGACGCCCACGAAATTGCTGCTCTTTGGGTCCGGCAGAAACAGCTTTTTCAGCAACCGCATGAGTTCCTGGTCGTAGAGAAAGAACGCGGTCGAGTAACAACTTTTCGCGGGAGATCGGGAGAAGGTTCTCCAAATCGGTCGCCTCTAATTGAAGAGCTCCCGGTGAAATTTGGCGATGCAGTTCCCAGCGGTCACTTTCGGTATCGCTCACCTTGAATCCTGTCGATCAGAGGTCCAATTACCCGGTTTTCTTTATCTATATCCGGCTTTTCGTCACTTTCGACCAGTTTCAGCCGGGGAACTTGAAATCCATCTTATCGGCGGGAAAATTGGTGGAATGAAACAGACAACTTTGGATCATGAATCCAAGTTGAATATACCCTGAAAGTGCACTGTTCAGCATTCACAAGGAGACTTTTTACGATGCTTGATGCCGATATCCCAAACAAGAATCTCGACGAAAGCTTACTCAAATGCAGCTTTGGGGACCTTGACCTTGAATTAGAGGTGCCTGCTGGGGTTTGGAACCCCACCCCCAATGGAATTCTTCTGGGAGAAACTCTCGAGCAGATGGATTTCACGAACGAACGGGTCCTCGAACTCGGAACCGGTTGCGGAGTTCATGCAGTCGTTCTTGGATTACGCGGAGCATCTGAGTTGGTTCTGACAGAAGTAGATCAGTCGATTCTCGGTCATGCGGAAAGAAACCTGAAAAAGTACGGCATCAGCTGTCCGATAGACCTTTTGGTTGCAGACTGGATCCAAGTTCAGCAAAAAAACTTTGATACCATCATCGCCAATCCACCTTTCGCGCTCTCCAATAAAACTTATCGCAGATATTTCATCGATACGTTAATCCTCGAAGCGCATAAACTTCTCAAACCAGGTGGCCGACTGATCTTCATTCATTCCTCAATGGGAGATGTCCCAAAGACAATTCACTTGCTCGAAGAGTGTGGGCTCAATGTCAAAATCCTTGCTGACAAGGATTACCCGTTCCGAGATTACTACTTTGAAGATGAAGTTTATCTCAAAGAAATGGCTGCGGTTCCTGGATCATATTCAGTCAGGGATGGAGTGCGGTACGAACGCTTGGTCGCCTTTGAGGCACGGATACCAAACGCCTCATCCTGAAAGTCTGCCGTAATACCGGATTCGTCAGCACAAGAACCCGATAAGACCAAACCAGATCTTCAGGGCTGGATCAGTGTTCCGTCTTCGATGACCTGAGCAGCTTTCTCGATTTCAGGCGATAGCACCCGGTCTCCCCCTCGACTGGGGATCTCATTCCTCAATGCTTTCAAGCGTGCTTCAAGGCGTTGTCCGGATTTCAGAGGACGACGTAAATCGAGAGCGTCCATTGCGACGAGAAGTTCGATTCCAACGACTCTTGCGGTCTGATGAGCACATTCGAGAGCTTTCTCGCTGGCATGTGTACTCATGCTGACATGGTCTTCCGTTCCCGCTGAAGTCACCATCGAATCGACTGAAGCCGGATGCGAGAGCACTTTCATTCGGGATACCAAAGCAGAAGCAGTCACATGAGCCATCATCCAACCAGACTGTAATCCTTCTTCCCGAGAGAGGAATGCTGGCAATCCGCGGCTTGTATCGGGATTGACCAATTTTTCACAGCGGCGCTCAGAAATCGACGCTAAATCACAGAGGACAATCGCGAGCAGGTCTGCCGCATGGGCCACCGGTGCACCATGAAAGTTTCCGCCTGACAAAATGTCCTCATCGTGACTAAAGACCAGTGGGTTATCCGTCGAGGAATTCGCTTCCCGTTCAATGGTTTGACCAATCCACTCCAGGGCGTCCCTGACCGAGCCATGAACCTGCGGAGCGCAGCGAAACGAATAAGGATCCTGAACACGGTCGCAGTTTTCGTGAGACTTGAGAATCTTGCTCCCCTTGAGAAGTCTGCGAACATTCTGTGCCACAGTCGCCTGCCCTGGATGCGGCCGAACTTTGTGGATTCTCTCGTCAAAAGGCTGCAAGGAGCCAAGGAATCCTTCAAGACTCATCGAAAGAGTCAGGTCTGCGGCCTCGACCAGATACTCTGCCAAATGACAGGCGCGAGCGAGCATGGCAACCGACACCTGAACACCATTGATCAGAGAGAGTCCTTCTTTAGCCTCCAAGCGAACTGGCTTCAGTCCCACTTTGGAAAGGGCTTTCTTCCCAGAGACCCATTTTCCGGAAACAAGGGCTTCCCCTTCACCGATCAGCACCAATGCCAAATGGGAAAGAGGAGCCAAATCACCACACGCACCCACCGATCCTTGGCGGGGAATTTTTGGCAATATGTCGTGATTATAAAGGTCGAGCAGCAACTGGATGACTTCCAGCCGAATCCCCGAATTTCCTGAGAGTAACGCATTCGCCCTTAAGGCGATGGCCAATCGGACTTCCTCAGGCGCACAAGGTTCGCCGACTCCCGCAGCATGACTGCGGATCAAATTAACCTGCAGTTCTCTCAATTCTTTTTCAGAGATTCGAATATTGCAGAAACGACCAAAGCCCGTATTGATGCCGTACCTCGGTTCTTCTCCATGGGCTGCTCGATCCACGAGACGTGCGGCATGGCGAACTTCCTTGGCCGCACTCGCAGCGATGGAGAGGGAAACGGATCCCCGAGCAATCTTCCGCAGATCCTCCAAGGTCAGAGAGTGGCCATTCAGGCGGATCTTCCCTTTCGACCGTTGAGCCGGTCGGGATGCGGAATTGGGCTTTTTTCGAGGATTGCCTGATTTTGCCATGAATCTTGTGCCTCTCGGTCACCGGAATTCTGTCAGTGAAGTGATGGAAACTAAGCCGGGAAACGTCCCGCCGCAAGCAAGACCCGGTACAGTGGAATTCTGCAGATACCTGTATAGGATGTCCCATTCATTCAAGATCGGAGTCCAGATGAACGCTGAACGCGAAGAACTCCCCGTAGATATCCTCTTCGTTGGTGCTGGCCCAGCCTCACTAACCGGAGCACTGCACCTTAAACGCCAGCTCATGGCTATGGGGAATGATGACGTTGAAATCGCTGTGATCGAAAAGGGCCAGTCAATTGGTGCCCATATTCTTTCCGGAGCCGTCGTCGACCCGCGCCCACTGGCAGAACTGTTGGGTGAAGACTGGCGTGACAAGGGAGTCCCTGTCGAAGCATGGGTTGATCAGGAAGAAGTACGCCATCTTTCCGCTGGTGGTGCCATGCGTATCCCGGTTCCACCAATGCTGAAGAATCACGGATTCCCGGTGATCAGTCTTTCGGAGATGGTTCAGTACCTCAAAGACCAATGTGAAGAAGCTGAAATCATGGTCTTCGAGGGATTTCCTGGTGATTCCTTCATTCGCAATGAGGACGGCCACGTAGCTGGTGTCAGAACCATGGACAAGGGCCTCGACGAAAATGGAAACCCTGGCTCGACCTATGAACCAGGTGCAGACATTCATGCACGCTGTGTCGTTCTAGGTGAAGGCGTTCGTGGATCCCTGACCAAGCAACTGATCGCAGACGAAAAGCTTGAGGGACGCAATCCGCAGATTTACGGAACCGGTTGCAAAGAACTTTGGCAACTTCCCGAAGGCCGATTACCTGCAGGTAAAGTTATCCATACTTCTGGTTGGCCCCTGGAATCCGGTGAGTATGGAGGGTCATGGATTTACGGTCTCTCCGGAAATCGCGCCTCCGTTGGCTTTGTCACAGCTCTGGATGCCGGTCAGCCTTGGACTGATCCCTGGGAAAACTTTCAGCAATGGAAAAATCACTCCTTTGTTTCAAAGATTCTTGAAGGCGGCGAAATTCTCAAAGCTGGAGCGAAGTGCCTCCCTGAGGGAGGCTACTGGTCTCGACCCCGCCCCTATGGTGATGGATTCCTGATCATTGGCGATTCTGGTTCAAATCTGAATGTGAGTCGCCTAAAGGGTGTCCACACAGCCATGAAGACCGGTCTCCTCGCAGCAGAAACTTTGCTCGATGCGATTCGCAAGGACGATTTCTCGGCAGTCACTCTCAAGGGATACGAGGAACGATTCGAAAACTCGTGGCTGAAAAGTGAGCTGTATCGAGTACGAAACTACCGAGCAGAATTCCAGGGACGAGGATTCTGGGGTGGAGCAATTCGCGCTGGAATCAAATACGTGCTCGGAGGAATCGGAGCTGAGTTTGCTCCCCTCAAAGCAGATCATGATGAGATGAAAACTCTCAAGGATGCCCGAAAAGAACCGGCAGCTCCTGAATACGATGGTGAACGCCTGATCGACAAGGTCACACAGGTTTATCACGCGGGTTCGGTTCACTCAGAACACCAGCCCAGTCATTTGAAAGTCGTCGATCCAGACCTGTGCATCAGTCGTTGCAAGGAAGAGTACGGCAATCCCTGTCAGCACTTCTGCCCAGCGAGTGTTTATGAAATGGTCGATGACGGTTCTGGTGGCGAACGATTGCAGATCAATCACTCAAATTGTGTTCACTGTAAAACCTGTGACATCCTTGACCCTTATCAGGTCATACAGTGGACGGTTCCCTCTGATGCTGGAGGGCCTAAATACCAAGGCCTGTAAGTGACCTTCAATGAAAGAGTCTGATTTGAGGGTCTCAGTTCTTGACCAGAGAATCCTGCGACCTATCATCAGGTTTGCGGTTGATTCAAATCGCACTAAATCTGGCGAAAAGGGGTAGCGTGTCCGATATGGATGACAGCTTTATCGATCAGGGCGAAGATCGTATTCATGATCTGATCCACGACTGGAATCTTGTCGACGGTGCTCAAAAAAGAACCACTCCGGTAGAGTTTGATGACGAAACTCTTCGTGATGGTCTTCAGTCCCCTTCAGTCGTGGACCCCCCCATCGAAGAAAAATTTGAGATACTTCGGTTGATGGACAAACTCGGCATTCACACCGCCAATGTCGGGTTGCCTGGAGCAGGCCCTCGGGCAGTGGAAGACGTCACCCGTCTATGCCAACTGATCGTCGATGAGAAGCTCTCGATTACCCCCAACTGCGCCGCTCGAACCCATGAAAATGACATTCGTGCGGTTGCCGAAATCAGCCAAAAGGTGGGGATTCCCATCGAGTGCTGTACCTTCATCGGCTCCAGTCCGATTCGTCAGTACACGGAGGACTGGACCTTAGAAAGAATGCTCGAGCACACCCGCTTCGCATCTGATTTCTGCCGTCAGGAAAACATCCCCCAGATGTACGTCACGGAAGATACGACCAGAGCCACCCCTGACACATTGAGGGCACTCTATACCACTGCTATCGAACACGGTGCAAAGCGAGCCTGTGTCTGTGACACCGTCGGTCATGCGACGCCTCCGGGAGTCAAAGCTCTGATTGGTTTTATCAGGGAAGTTGTCAAGGAAACCGGTGTTGAAGGAGTCAAAATCGATTGGCACGGCCACAGGGATCGTGATCTCGATGTCGCGAACTCCATTGCCGCCTACGAAGCGGGAGCCGACCGTATCCACGCAGCAGCTTTGGGTATCGGTGAACGCAGTGGAAACACCTCGATGGATCTACTTCTGGTCAACCTCAAGCTGCTCGGTGCCATTGATAATGACCTCACACTGCTTCCTGACTACGTCAATGCTGTCAGTGAAGGATGCCATGTTCCAATTCCACGTAACTACCCTGTCTTTGGTAGTGACGCATTTGAAACTGCAACCGGAGTTCATGCTGCAGCAGTGATCAAGGCGTTCCGTAAGAATGACACTTGGCTTGCCAATCGGGTGTACTCAGGAGTCCCTGCGGATGAGTTCGGGCTCGCCCAAAAAATCAGCATCGGCCCCATGAGTGGTAAATCGAATGTGATCTTCTGGCTCGAACAGAAACAGATTCCAGCGACTGAAGAATTGGTCAGCAAAATCTTTGACTCTGCTAAAAAGGCAGACCGACTGCTTTCCGACGAAGAGTTGTTGGAGATGACTCGCTAAGAGAAATCCCGTTTCCTTCTTTTCAGATCTGAGTTGAAAACACTGGCTTGAGGTGCCCCTGCAATTCTGGCTCTCCTCCAGGATTCCAAATCAGTGCATCCCCCTCGGTGGATTGACTGAGATATCGGTATCGAATCGAGGCGATGGCAGCCCAGCCTTCATCAGTCTTTGTTACCGAAGTAATCTGGCCTACCGGTTTCTCTGCTCCAGTGGCAGGCCAAAGCTCATCTCCAACTTCGGGCTGTTTCCCGCTGCTGTTATTACCGACCAGTTCGACTCTCCGAATTTCACGATTTACGTGTCCATAAGTGCGAATTCTCGCAAGAACTTCCTGACCTGCATAACAGCCCTTGTCATAAGCTACTGCATCTTCGTAACCCACTTCAGGAGGAAGAGTACGTGGGCCGATTTCTGCTCCAGTTTTTGGCAATCCAAGAAGGATTCGCCCTTTTTCACGATCAGCCTCAGAAGCCTCTTCGGCCATCTCTGATATTTGGTTCAGGAATTCGTCTTTTCGATCTTCCTTCACGAGGATGTCAAAACCCTGAGGATGAAATCGAGGTCTTTTAACGAGAACAAGGTCCTCTCGGCAGTTCGCGGAGAGGAAGGAATCCTTCGACTGCCAGCCCAGTTGCTGAGCTCCGTTTTCAGCTCCCTCGCCATGGAGATGAAACCAGTGATACCTTCCCACTTGAATGGTGACATCTTCCAAGATCACGAGAGACTCCAGTCTGCTTTTCAACACACCGGACTCAATTTCGCTGGTCACCATTAGGTAACCTCCTGAAATCTCCAGAAGATCAAAGGCCGCCAGGATACGGCCCTTTCCATCCAGAAGAGTTCCCCGACAACCCTGCTCAGGAGTCGCCTTCCGAACATCACAGGAAACCATTCGTTGAAGATATTCCCTGCTGTCTTCACCTTGAACAAAAAGAATCACCAGGGAACGGTCTGTTCCCTGGTGAAATAGCTGCTTTACAGAATCGGAATCAGTCACTTTTCTCCTATAGTTGACGAAGGGCTTCGATGACCCGGTCACCCCACTCAGAGGTCGAAACCCCACTGGAAGCGCTCACCGAGGTGACCTCATCAGAACTGAGAACCTTTTCAATCGCTTGCTCGATTTTGGAAGCAGACGATGTTTGGCCTAACTCATCCAGCATCATGTAAACCGCTGCGATGGCAGCGATCGGGCATGAAACATTCTGTCCCTTGTACTTCGGTGCAGAGCCATGAATCGGTTCGAAAAGAGAAACATTCCCAGGATTGATGTTTCCACTGGCTGCAACCCCCAT
>NZJA01000127.1 GCA_002691835.1 Planctomycetota bacterium | reverse complement strand
TGAGCATCGGCAGTCATATTAAAGATGGAAAAAGATCGTGTCCCGTAGGAGTAGATCTGATCGATGTCTCCATCTCCATCAGTGTCGCCATCGATGGTGGAAGCAAACAACCTTCCCAGACGGGAATTCCCTTGTAAGAATCCCGCATTGGGGTAAGCGAAGGGATCCAGTTGAAGATTTCGAGCTCTGGTATCTTCAGNTCTTGCCCCACCTTCATTAGCTGTGAGCAGATAAGTTTGTCCGCCAACTTCAAAGGCGACAGAACTATCGGGCATGGGTAATCCTCTGACAGGCCACGTATTGATATTGGGCCCATTGTCGGAATCACTGGGATCGAGACCATTTCCGGGAAGTGAGTGGTCCTTGAATCCCAGGCTGTGAATTGCGGTCGCGGTGGCGGTCGGGATGTCGATGGTGATGACAGAGTTTTGTTCCTGGCAAATTGCGTAAGCTGTCGTGTTATCAGAGGAAACGGCAATGTACTCAGGTTCAAGGTCGGTACTTGCCAGAATCCCTGGGAAAATACGGACTCCTTGATCTCGCAAGAGATTTTCCTGTCCGTTAAAGGACGTGAAAGAGACGGTTTGAATCGCACCAGTCACCAGGTTAATGATCGAGACTGATCCCTGTGGATTGGCACCTCCAGCAGGTTGACCTTCATTGGCGGTCAGGGCCAACCCATTCGAGGTGATGTACACCATGTCTGGAAATGCACCGACGGTATAGGAGGCCTGTAAGACCCCTGAGGTACTATATACCCGAACTGACCCAGGTGCCGTTGTGTTGGCCCCGAGGAGTGAGGCGACCACGTGACTCTCAATCCCATCATCCCAAATTCGAACATGGGTTACTGGATTGGGTGTGGGAATGCTTGAAACGAGTGTCAAACCAGAAGTGACAGAGAACTGCAAAACATCGATAGATCCATTGCTGGCATTGGTGACGAAAACCCGAGCACTTCGGGGGTCATAAGTCACGATCTCAGAAGCGCTGGCTTCGAATTGGCCCGATCGGTAGGTTGCGAAAGGAGTCAGGGAAACGTCTCCCACAGCCAAGCCTGGGATAGAACTTGAGATGGAAATAAACACCAGGATGAACCTGATGAGGCTGAATAAAGGCATGTGGCTCTTCTCGCTGGTTGGCCGTATTGTGAAGTTCATGAAATCACTCTAATAACCCTATAGACTATTCAGGTGTACGTCTCATTGTTTTGAGAGTTTCATTCACATTGTTACCTCGACATCCATCGAGGTATTCATTTCTCACATGGTGTGATTTGCATGAAAGGCGGAGTTTTGTTGTATGCAGGACTCACGAAAACCATTTTCAGGATGGTCTTCTTTCTATACCTTTCGACTCATTCAACATCGCTCTATGGCGTGGTTGCGAATGATCCCGACGACAAGAACCTAAAGTCGCCACCGAATGCCAAGAAAGCATTTGAAGAGGTGCATAAAAAATTCCGTTCTCATTCTGAGAAAAAAGGATTTGGATTTCGTTGTTTTGTTAAAGGTGGATTATCGAGAAGCGATGATCACGAAATCTGGATGCATCAGATCTATGAAGAGCATAAAGGCACAATTCTTGGCGATCTGATGAGCTTGCCAGATATGAATGTTTTTCGCACACCCAAAAAGGGTGCACTCAGAGAGTCTGGCCACTGGATTCCATTAGTCTCTACGCCTGCTGGTAAGAGATTGGATAAGGTTGTCCATTTTCCTGCGGAGTTGTTCCGACGCGCTATGAGAGAGGGATTGGGGAGCATCTCCTGGGCACCAGTGCCAGAAGTCAAAGAAATCGAGCTGGATCATCCCGATTTTGCAGAGCCTGAGGAGCTGACTGAAGGGGGGGGGACAGCAGTAAAAAAGAACGCCCCAGAATTTCAATACGATCGACTAACGATGAGACTGTCGCAGAAAACAGCCGTTGAGTATTTCAATGATGTCCAGAAGTCAGGTTGCCTGGGTGGGTTGGGCTGAACGATCAGTAAATTTCTGTCTAGTGTGGACAGAACCCAAACTCGATGCACCTTGGAAATATTATTCGATCGGAAGATTCACCAACCCATAGAGATGAAGATGGTGGTCTTGGTCGGGCGTAGAAACGAACATGGCCGGACCGCCAAGGGAGATGCCGCGTTCTCTGAGGGAGTTGAGCACATTGTATTCAATTATTCGTATCAATTTGACGTTTCAGAAACGGTGACTCCAACCACGCTTCCGGAAGCGGTTAAAAAGCTTCTGAAGTAAAAGAGGGCGTATGAAAAGCCGTGAGATGGAAAAGCTGGGTGTTCCGAAGGGGCCTGTTCGCAAGGCCGCCATTCAGGCAGTCACCCGTGCCAGAGCGGTGGGCCGATCAAAAGAGCTGATCGCCGAGGATATCCGTGCGCTCGTCAAGAATACTGAAGCCTGGCTCAAGGATCCTGTCTACGGCGATTTTGCCCTCATGCTCAAGAACCAGCAGTCTCTTTACAGTGGAGATTTTTTTCAGTGCGATCCGGCACCGTGGAAACAGTGGGGAGAAGATATTGACCCTGCTGCTCAAAAACAGCTGATCGATGCGTGCGACCTGCCCGTTTCAGTCAGGGGAGCCTTGATGCCCGATGCTCACTTGGGTTTCGGGTTACCCATCGGCGGGGTTCTCGCCACTCGGAATGCGGTGATTCCCAAGGCCGTCGGAGTGGATATCGCCTGTCGTATGAAATTGACGATTCTCGATCGAGAAGTCGATCATCTTCACAGGTATCGAACTCAGTTCATTCAAGCTCTGGAGAAAGAAACCTGTTTTGGCATTGGCTCAGGTTTTAAACGACCGAGAAACCATGCTGTCCTTGACGAAGACTGGAGTGATCCGGTACTGCAGCGGGTAAGAGACCGTGCACACAGGCAGTTGGGAAGTTCAGGCAGTGGCAATCATTTTGTCGAATTCGGTACTGTGGAGGTCAACGATTCCCGCTGTGGACTGAAGCCTGGCTCATACCTGGCCCTCCTTTCCCACAGCGGCAGTCGCGGGGCAGGGGCCTTTGTGGCAGATCACTGGTCAAGATTGGCCAAGTCGATGCATCCCCATTTGCCCAGGCATCTTCAGGATCTGGCATGGATTGATCTCAATCATGAGGAAGGGCAGCGCTATTGGAATGCCATGGAGCTGATGGGCAAGTATGCAAAGGCGAACCACGATTGTATTCACAAGGCTCTTCTCAAGTCATTGGGAGCCCACGCAGTAATCAGCATCGAGAATCATCACAACTTTGCATGGATCGAGAATCACGAAGGTGAAGATCTGGTCGTGCATCGAAAAGGTGCCACACCTGCGGGTGAGGGAGTATTGGGGGTCATCCCCGGATCGATGACTGCTCCGACTCATGTGGTGATCGGCAAAGGTTCTTCAGAATCGCTTTGTTCCAGTTCCCATGGAGCAGGCCGGCGAATGAGTCGGAGGAAGGCAAAGCTCAAATATCGCAATGCAGATTTGAGGCAGGCGGTGGAAAAAGCTGGAGTGGAACTGCTCTCTGCTGGAATCGATGAATCACCGATGGTCTATAAAGACATTGAAGCAGTGATGGCTGCCCAAACGGACCTCGTCGAATCGATCGCCCTATTCATGCCAAAAATCGTTCGCATGGCTCCAGCAGGCGAAAAGCCTGAAGACTAAATCGTCCATCCGTGTTTTTTGAAAAATGAAGCCCGCGGAGTGATTGCTCCGCGGGCTGATTTTTTAAAGTTCAGGATTGAAGTGCGTCCAGGTTGGCCTGGATTGAAACCAATTCTTTTTCAAGGTCCTTCACCAATGCTCGTTCCCTCTCGACGACTTCAGGGGCCGCTCGATTGACGAAGTTTTCATTGGCCAACTTGTTCTTGCTGCCGGCAAGTCGTTTCTCGGTCTTTTCCAATTGGTCAGAGAGGCGCTTCTTTTCTTTTTCAAGATCGACGACTCCTGGCACGAACACCTCGATGTCCCCGGCGACGGAAGCTGCACTGTCGATGGTTCTTTCCTGATCCGGACCTGCGGAAATGGAAGAAAAAGCGCCCAGATGCAAAAGCAGGTTTTCAAGATCGAGGAATGATCGGGCGATTTCATCAGAGGTTTTGATTCTGACTTCCAGCGGCTGACGCGGCGGAACATTGTGTCTGGCGCGCAAGTCTCGAAGAGTTCGAATCAAATCCTGGCTCCGTGAAAATGAATCTTCTAATTTTTCATCCCGTTGTTCTGTATCGGACTCTGGCCACTGCGCAAGGCACAAAAGATCGTTATCGGGGAGTGGGGAGTGAATCCCGCGTACAGGCGCGATTTCTCTCAGGCTTCCCCAAAGTTCTTCAGTGATGAATGGCACGAAGGGATGAAGCAGGCGCAGGACCTGATCGAGGCATGTTGCCAGCACTTGTTGGGCGGTTCCGGCATCATCCCCACCCTCTTTGAGCCTTGGCTTGATCGCTTCCAGATACCAATCACAAAGATCGCCCCAGAAGAACTCTCTGGCAATGCCGATTGCGGCAGCTGGATTGTATTCATCCAACTGCTTTTGAACTCCTTCACCTGCGCAAGCCAGCCGGCTGAGTATCCAGCGATCTTCAGTTTGCAGTTTTTCTCCCCTTGAAGGGTCAAACTCGTAACCCTCTAAATTCAAGAGAGCGAATCGAGCAGCATTCCAAAGTTTGTTACAGAAGTTTCTTCCGACATCGAAACGGTCGCTGACCAGCTTTGCAGCGGGGACCCCTTCGAGAGTTCCCAGGACATCAAATTCTTTACCACTTTCCGGGCAAAGGTAGGTGAAGATATTTTGGCCATGCTTTGCGGTTGCAAGATCGATCGTGGTTCCTGTAAAGGGGCTAATCGCTTGAACGGGAAGGCGTATGTCCTGAGTACCGGTTTGCATTTCACAGAGAACATATCTCATCGCATCAGTCCCATAGCGTTCGATAATGTCGACAGGGTCGATGCCATTACCTTTCGATTTACTCATCCTCTCTCCCTTGCCGTCGAGAATATTGGCGTGGAGGAAGACATCGGTGAAAGGCATATCTCCTAAGTTGTAGAGTCCCATGATGACCATACGGGCGACCCAAAGAGTGATGATGTCACGTCCAGTGACGAGACATGAACCGGGGTAGAAGTAATCCAGGCAATCAGGGTTTCCTGCGAGTGCGGCAAGGGATCTTTGACCTTCATCGACTTGCGCGTTCTCTGGATTCGGCCAACCCAGAGTTGAATGTGGCCATAGAGCGCTGGAGAACCATGTGTCGAGAACATCTGGATCTTGAACCAATCCTATCGCTTCAAGGCCAAGGGCCACTTCTTCATGAGCGGCTGGATCTCTGAGGCAAACAAGGATTCGTCCACCATCGGCGGTGGAAGGGTTTCCTGAATCGAGAAGTCGACTACTTCCATCCGCCAGTTGAAGTCTCGCGCAGAGAATCTCTGGATGGGCCTCCAGTAATTGGCCCAGTGCTTCTCCAATATTCGGAGTTTCGCTTTCACAAGACCAGATAGGGATTCGGTGGCCCCACCAGAGCTGTCGAGAAATACACCAGTCGCGCTTTTCAGAGAGCCAATTGACGTAGGTATTCCGATAGCGCTCAGGGTCGGGATGAAAGGTGAGAGATCTTCCGGTGGGTGATTCCCATTCGGAAGCGGCATCGATGGCTGCCTGAGCCAAGCCGGGAACTTTGAACTCGTGATCGAGTCCGCGTCCACAGACCACGCCTCCATCAATATCCGACATTTTCACAAACCACTGGAGAGAGAGATACGGCTCAACGGGAGTTTTCGAACGATCCGAATGTCCGACTTCGACTTTACGATCTTCAATGTGATCGAGAAGCTCTAGATCTTCGAATGTTCTGACCACCTTTTTACGAGCATCGAAGCGATCGAGTCCCTGACACGGCCCCGCATTCTCATTCAGGGTTCCATCTGGATTTAGAAGATTGATGGCGGTGACACGATCCTTATGACGTTGCCATACTTCGTAATCATTAGGGTCATGCGCCGGGGTGATCTTGACACACCCTGATCCCAATTCGGGCTTGGCCCATTCATCGGCAATCAGTGGAATCTGACGCTTTTGAATAGGAAGATCCAGGCAACGTCCAGCAGCGGCCATCTGGGCGAGCTTTTCAAGCTTTGGGAGTACCTCAGAGATTCTGATTTCAAGACGCTCGACTTCAGCGGTGCACTCGTCCCGGGTTTTGTCTGTTGCTTCAGCAAGTTTTTCGCGGGCCTGTTCGAGCCTTTGTTTGAGGATTTTCCCCGGATCGGGGTGAACAGCCACTGCAGTGTCACCGAGCATCGTTTCTGGTCGGGTTGTTGCGACGACGACGTAATCGGGTTCACCGGGTTCCGGGTTACTGACCGGATAACGCAGATGCCAGAAGTGACCATCTACAGTCTTGTATTCAATCTCATCATCCGCAACAGCGGTCTGCAGGTGGCAATCCCAGTTGACCATACGGTCACCTTGGAAAATCAGGCTATCACGGAACATGCTGAAGAAGGTCCATGTCACGGCCCGTGCACACACGGGATCCATCGTGAAGCGTTGTCGATCCCAGTCGCAGGAGCAGCCCATGGCGACTTGCTGGGAGACGATTCTTTTTTGATACTGATCTTTCCATTGCCAGATTCGGTCAACAAGGCCTTCCCGTCCGAGGTCATGGCGGGGTTTGCCTTCCAGTTCGAGCAATCTTTTTTCAACGACCGCTTGGGTCGCAATCCCGGCATGATCGGTTCCAGCCATCCACAGGGTGTTGTCACCCTGCATCCGGTGCCATCGCGAGAGAAGATCTTGCATCACATTATCCATGGCATGACCCATGTGGAGGGCCCCTGTGACATTAGGGAGAGGCATCATGATCACGTAACGGTCATCCCTTTCGTCGGGGATGGCCCTGTATGCATCTTCTTGCGACCAGCGGTCGGTAATTGCCGGTTCCACTTCGCCAGGTTCGTACTTTGTTGCTAGTTCCTTGACCATGGTTCTCAGACCTCCAAGATCTATCTGTGAGGATCGTTTCAGGGCACGACTAAGTCAAGCGAGACGAGCCCTGTGGGGGAAGTTCCCCGGGTTCTTATGGGGAGGACAGTTCGATGAGGGGCTGGCGAGTCATCCGTGACCAAATATCCGAATGGGGCCGGGGGATTCGCCGCCTTTTGGGCCATCCGGACCTTCGATCCTTGAAGGGCGAGAGGGATTGCCTGAGGAGGGACTTGAGGTCGGTTCTGGGGAAGACTTATTCAGATTTGAAGGGGGTGGGTCGATCGACCGCCCCAGATTCAGGGGCCGCTCAGCCTTTGGAAGATTACGAAGCCGGCTGCCATTCACAAAATGGCGAAGATGGGTGCCTTCTGGAAATCTTGTCCAGAATCGGATCCACGAGAGGGGTCGTTGTTGAAATCGGTTGTGGAGCGGCAGTGGAAAGTAACTCTGCATTGCTGATCAGCGAATTTGGCTGGCAAGGAATCCTGATCGATGCGGACGGGCAACAGATCATGAAGGCGAAGGAGTTTTACAGAGCTGAAAATGTTCTGGATTCAGTTCAGCTGAATCAGTGCATGGTGAGCCCTGAAAATGCAGATGGTCTGATTTCTGAGATGCTTTTGGGAAGAGATGTGAATGTCATCTCGATTGATGTGGATGGCTGGGATTTCTGGATCTGGAATGCGCTGGCGAGCTACCGGCCTGCTGTTTTTGTTATCGAGGTCAATGCTTCATTTGGTAGTGAAGCCTCGGTCACCATTCCATATTCCTACTCAGCTTTGGGTCATGATCCCTATCACCATGAATTTCGAGGTTGGCATCATGGAGCCAGCGTTTCGGCAATGGTCGCACTGGGTAAGAGATTGGGTTACTCCCTGGTTCATATTGAGTCTTCAGGGACCAACGCGTTCTTTGTCCACAATGAGGCGATGAATTCCTCACTGAAGGAGATCGAGCCTCAACAGGCCTGGAGACCCCATCAATTCAGGAGCCGAAGGCACTCCCCTGAGAAGCAGGAAGAAATCCTGTCTGGTACTCCTGTGATCAAGATTTCTGAAAATGGGGTTCCAGAGTCTTAAGGAAGCCTCACTGATATTCTCAGAATCGACGAATAATCGGATTCCTTTTTCCGGAGCGGGTTTTCGTACATTCCGCCACTTCACTGATCTTGAAGTTCACACCCGTTTCGAAATAGTTCGAAAATTGACCAATGATTTTTGACTTTATCTCTTCATTCCAGCCAGCCCCTTTGACAACTTCCAGATGGATCTGTTCGAGGCTCTCTTGAACAAGACAGAAATCGTAGACGGCGGTTCTCCAGGTGAGCAAAATTTCATAAGTCGCATCCAGAAGAAACCCAGACGAGATTTCTTTCCCTGAAGGCATGAGGAAACTGTCATTTTTTCTGCCCTGCAGTTGAACCAGCTGCCTGAATTTCCAGCCACATGGACATTTCTTGTCGACGTACCTGCCAAGGTCATTCTGGACGTAGCGGATCATGGGCATCGCAAAGTTGTGAAGATTTGTCCCGATGATCACTTCTGCATCACCCGGTTGACCATCTGGGAGTGGTTGCGATTCCATGTAATTAAGATCTTCAAAGAGATGGTAAGCGCCATGTTGGCATTGTGCGGCGATTCGAGTCAGTTCTTCAGAAGAGTATTCGTCGAGAACGGGGCAACCCAAGACTTCTGAAAGATGGTCTCTTTCCGCCTGTGTGGACATCTCCGAATTAACGGAGACTCCACGAAGCTGAAGCTGGCTGATCTGCTCAGCGGTCATGTCTGCGACAATCTGCTTGAGGTGGGAGGGGTAACAAACGAGTAGGTGGGGATTGATTTTAATAAGACGGTCAATGATCTCAGGGATTGGAGTCAAAGTGGGAACGAAATGCATGGGGTACATTCCGAAGAGTGAGTCGAAAGGATAGGAAGAAGTATAGACGTAGACTTGTCGGTGCCAGGGTTTGTATGGGAAAGCCATTTGATAAAGACGAAGGCCTGCCAGCGAAAACAAAACCATACCTTTGCTGTCAAAGCAGATATCGAGAACTTTTCCACTGGATCCACTGCTGCGCGAAACAATCAACTCATCCAGATTGTGGCCTTTTTCAAGCATTCCATCTGGATAATTTTGGATGACATCGTCCTTGGTCACGAGCGGAAGTTGATGAAAGTCGTCCCAAGACTTCAGGTCTCCAGGTTCAAAGCCCGCACTTTGATAATGTTTTTGATAAAAGCTCCTGTTTTCGAATGCGTGAGTGACCATGAGTCGGATTTTTTGCCATTGCCATTCCAGAAGCTCATCCCGGCTCCAATAAGGAGACTTCTTCAGGAACTTCCCCCCTAAAACGAATTCCTTAAGGAGCATGGAGAGCTCTTTTAGTTGCAAATTGCGCATCACTAAAACTCCGGAACGACGAATCTCGTCGAGATCATGAGCCAGGAAAGAAGTATCAGGCCCAGGGGCCAAAAAATGATCGGAGAGAGTTCTGCGAAGTGAATGACACTCCAGAGTAGCGGAACGGCATAGCCGTTGTAGGTCACGGGCAGTCCGCGATATCCGTTTTCAATGAGTCCCTCGTGGTGAAATCGGACAAGCCGGAATCCTCCACAAAGAACAAACAGTGAAACTGAAGCCACCGTATAGGGATTGGGAAATGTCTGAAGAATCCACAGGGCAGGAACGAAAATGAAACAAAAGAAATCAGCGAACAGTTCTCCTGCCTGAGTCATTTTTGGACTGTTGTCCACTCTGTTTCGCATGAACTTGCCTGCCATCGCATCTATCCAAACCATGATGATCATGGCAGGCAGTGCCCATTCAGGCTTTAGGACGAAATCCATGTTGGGGGTCATGATTCCAAGGATCATGACCCAGGCGATCAGGAATCGAAGAGTCGCCCAAAGCAGACCCAAGGGTGGACGCAAGGGGGTCAAATCACGCTCCAGTAATAGGCGTAGATGCCAATCCAATAGATTCCATGACAGGCCATAGCTCTTTTGGGGTGGTTTTCGATTTGTGAGCGAAAGAGATACCCAAAAACTGAAAACATGAAGACAGAAATCAAAAGCCTCATCAGTCGTGCAGGGATGGTCATCAACAGGAATACCGAGATCGGAACAAGTGGTGGGGCTTCCGATGCGTAAATTTTGTAGGGAATCCCTGAAGTCGGCCCGTAGAGCATGGCGACAGCGCCATCCTGGGTGAGATCTTCACGGACCGTATCAAACATCTTTTCGCCCACGAATGGGATGCCTGACACCATTTCATGGGTTTCTTCTGGGAACTGTTGGGCCATGACATAGATCAGGGCTCCGCCGATCAGTGCACCTCCAACGGCCAGTGCAGTCTGCTTCAAAGCCGCCCGTCTATCGAAGATCGCGGAAGCACTCAGGATCATGTCTGGAACGATGAAAAACACCGACGCCTCCATGAAACCCCAAACAAAGGCGAGTCGATTTCCCAGAGATCCTGTGAGGGATTGAACCCAATCCGGCTTCAATGGTGTTTTTGCACCGGATGGATCAGGCTCAGATTTCGGTTTTTCGATCATGCTTGTACACCTCGGTGTTTGATCCCCTGATCTTCTGAAAGCTGGGGCCATGGTGCAAACTTGAGATCCAGAATCCGAAGTTCAGGATCCGAATCCCAGCGTTGATAAATATTTTTCCAATCGTCGAGAAACTCCGGTTGGGCAGTCCCGAGAGTTTCTATCAGGATATTGTAGATTTGATCGATCAGGTCACCGGAGGGGATCACCTCTGTCTTGGACTCCAGTTGCAGCTGAAGTCGCTGTCTTCCGTTTGAGAGAACGACTTCAGCACGATAATTTCCCGAAAGCCATTCAGACAGCTTCGGTGAGCGGATCGCTTCATCGAGCATCGATTCGGTTATGTTGGTCCCGGTCAGAGTGAGGCAACTGTCCGATCGACCCATCACGGCAACAATGTCGGGCAGTGTTCCAATGGTGGGAGCCAATGCCTCTCCAGCAGGGTGCTGATTTTCGCGAAGCACTTCAATGATGCCTTGCCAGGATAAAATCTGGGCGGAGTCGTGGAGGTTGTATCTGACCAGGGGAATCCCCTGCCAGCGCGTGACACATAGTTCTCCATCGATGGTTTCCATGAATGCTGATGGATCAGCGTGGTGGAAGAGGTGGGGGATTCCACTCGAAAATCCGAGTTGTTGCGCAAGGTTCCGGTCTTGATGACAAATTCCTCGAATCAATGCAGAAGCCGGAGATTCAAATCCCAGAACCCCTGTGTCCGCGCTTCCGAATACGGAAAGCATGACCGGTTCCTCCTGCGGTGCATTGGAGAGTTGTTGCAATTCTTGACGAACGGCTTCAGGGAATGGCTCTCCGATGACGAGATATCTCAGTTTTTCGTGGGGCAATGACATGCCCAACTGATCTGCGCGAAGTCTCAGGTGGCCGATTGCGGAGGGGCACAAGACCAGCAGAATCCGATCGACGAATCTTCCAGCGGATTTGATCATTTGAATGATTTCATCATGCTGGCTTCCGGGTGTGAAGACTGCAAATGGATAGGGTGTTTGAACCGCGAGGCTTTTCAGTGCCCATGAAAAGTGCTCCCCACCTATCCAGCTTCCAAGAGCCAGCCCAACGATGGCCATGGTGGAGTGCTCATTGATTCTGTAAGTCTGCTCAAGAAATTGCAGAAGACGTCCCGCCGACTCCGATTGATGGCCCTTGAGTTGTGGCCAATAAAACGGCCTCCCTGAAGAGCCTGAAGAGCTAAAGATGGTGAAAGCCTCAGAAAAGTCATCTGCAAGAAGGTCATCGAAAGGATGCTTCAAAAGATAATTTGACTTATCGACAGTAGGGATGCTGCTCCACAAATCAGAGGTTAGTGAGGGTTGATCATGAGTCTCAAGAAATTGTCGATATGCAACGACCTTTTCAGAGGCTCTTCTCGCGACTGATAGCGCATGATCGAGGTCCCCTAGGCAATGAAGATCCGGTGAATTCATTAGATTTCAGTTCCTCTTAAGATGGGAGTCTACCGCTCTCGAAAAAGCATTTTTCAGTATACATAAGACTCAAGGGTTCTCCGTTTACTTTTTATAGCGGGTTCCGGGGCATCTTGAATGTACTGAAAGACTTTGATCATACGACTGGATGGATGTTCTGCATGGGTTCACCATTGCCTTAGCAAAGGAGGAATCTTGAAAGGTATGCAAACCCGTTTGGTCCATGGTGGAGATCCCAACCCCCGTATTGGTGGTGCAGTTGTTCCACCCATTTTTCAAAGTGCGACCTTTGAGCAAAAGCCAGGAAACAGCTATCACGATGGCGAATACATTCGAATGTCCAATACTCCAGGACATGTCAGTCTCCATGAGAAGCTCGCATTGGTATGTGGCACAGAAACTTCGCTCGTCGCCTCCAGTGGAATGGCCGCCATTACTTCGACACTCCTTGCATTTCTCGGCAAGGGGGAGGGACTACTTGCTGAGAACCGTCTTTATGGTGGAACTGAGAGTTTTATTTCGACAGATCTGCAGAGGTGGGGAGTCGAGGTTCACCGATTTGATGGGACTGACCCTGAAGCTCTTAAGGAACCCCCCCCAGGAACAAAAGTTCTCTACTGTGAAGCGATATCAAACCCGGTTTGTCGAATTCCAGATTTTAAAAGAATTACCGATTGGGCCAGATCACACGGGATTATTACGGTGATCGACGCGACCTTTGCCACGCCAATTCTATTCAGGCCCGTAGAGCATGGGTTTGATATAGAGGTCCATTCGGCAACGAAGGGATTAAATGGCCATGGAGATATTGCGGCAGGACTTGTCGCTGGAAGTACCCAGATGGTCGATCGGGTGAGAAAATGCCTCAACCTTTTGGGAGGGCATCTCGATGCACATGCTTGTTTCCTGCTATATCGCGGATTGAGAACTTTGGGTCTCCGGGTCGAAAGGCAATGTCAGAATGCTCATGGTCTTGCACAGTTTTTGGTAAACCATCCGGCGGTTAAACGGGTGAATCATCCCACTCTTGAGCAACATCCTGATTTTGAGCTGTGTCAGACCTATATGGGTGGCAAAGGGGGGGGCGTCCTGTCCTTTGAAATTGAAGGAAGAGTCGAAGATGCTCAGCGAATCTGTACTTCGACCCGGTTGATGGCAAATGCCCCAAGTCTCGGAGGAGTAGAAACTCTGATCACACGGCCAGCATCGTCTTCCCATGCCGGTGTCGACAAACAGGTTCGCATTGCCCAGGGAGTGACGGATGAGTTGATTCGGGTCGCTTGTGGTGTCGAGGATCTCGAAGACCTCATCGATGACCTTGGAAGCGTCTTGGAGGAAGTCCATGCCTGATATCGGAATCGTCACTTGTATGGAATTACCTGAACCAGATTTAGATGAACAGATTCAATTAGAGGCACTCCAGTCTGTGGGAGCTCATGCGAGTTTGGTGGCATGGGACGACCCCGATCAAGATCTGGCGAAATATGATGCGATTGTTCTGAGGTCATGCTGGGATTACCCATGGAAAGAGCAGCTGTTTCGTCAGTGGATCGATCGTGCCGAAAATGCTGTAAAAATCATCAATCCACCAGAGATGGTTCGTTGGAATTTACATAAGAGATACCTGATCGATCTCCAAGACGCAGGAGTTCCAGTTGTTCCGACACGATTACTTCCTTTAGGGGCAGGCCCTGAAGATTTGGTTCGTTGCCTTGACGATTTGAGCTGTCAGAAATTCGTGATAAAACCTGCTGTCTCTGCGGGGTCATGGCTAACCCACTTTTTTCACGTAGATGATCTTCTTCAGGCGAAAGAGTTTATTTCAAAAAATGGATCAGACAGGGATTGGTTAATTCAGCCTTACATCTCGTCCGTCGAATCAGGGGGAGAGCGAGCCAATGTTTATCTCGGAGGAGAGTGGAGCCATTGTGTCGTCAAATCGCCTAGGTTTGTTGGTCAAGATGAGAGTGTGTCGGAGAGCGAAATGGTATTGCCAGAAGATATGGCAATAGGTCAGCAAGCCATCGATTGTGCTCCAGGAATCCCGACCTACGCTCGTGCCGACACTGTGAGGGATGAACAGGGGCAGCCGATGATCGCTGAATTGGAACTCATCGAGCCCAGCTTGTTTTTGCTCCAAAGTCCTCCTGCAAGAGCTCTGTTCGCTGAATCATGCCTGCGAGCACTGAAGTCTGATCACTGAGAATCTGTCTCCCCAGATTCCTTTGTTGCCTTCAAAGAGCCGAATTGTGTACCTTTTGTTCAGGGAATGAGCTCCTTCCGGGTGATCAGGCACGCGGATTTACGGGGTCTCAGGGAGGGGAATCATGGCCGTAATGAGAACTCAGTGCCTCGTGGCACTCTTCGTCATCTTTTCTGGGGGAATTTTGCTGGCCCAGCCGGGAAGCATCGTCACCCAGTCGAGAACCGCACCAGTCGCTGAAATCGTCGAAGAAATCATCGATGAATCCATCATTGACCAGGTGGTTGCCAATCAGGTGATGAATCGAATCGTGGGGAAATGGAATTTCGAATATGCCCTTAGCGAAGAGCTTGCAGGTTTTCCCATAGGGACACCTGTGAAGGCAACCGTCGTTTATCGGAGAGATTTCAACACAGGTGGTTTGTTCGGAACTGCTGAGACTTTGACTTTCGATAATGCTGAAGTCAGTAACGGAACCTACTTTATCCAATGGAATCCGACAAAGAATCGTCTGGAATCCCATGGATACTTTGTTGTTGGAGAGAGTGTCTCAGTCTTTGACGAGTACCTTGACGCTGTGGTCGGGGATACCTTCCGCTGGATAGGGCAAGGGAGTGAAGAGGGTGTGGCGAGCTCCAATGTGATGATCGAGCGCACGATTAAGAACGGCAACTTCAACGTAGTGATTAGCGAGTTGAATGCCAATGGTAAACCGTTAGATCAGATCTGGAATATCACAGGAACTCGAGTCAATCCTCTGAAAGAAGCATTGGGGCCTTTTGTCGCTCTCGCTAGCGAGTGGCAGTCTGATAACTTTACAGCTTCCGGGGAACGTCTCAGGGTTGAGCAGAGTGGCTATTGGGCAGCGAATGAAACCTGCCTTGTCGTTGAAACGAAAAAGTTCAAGGCTGACTTGATTAAAGAAAGTTCAATTCAGACCTTCTACTACGATTTCGAAAAGTGTCGCATTGCCTACACTGAAATCGGCTCCAACGGCCTCGTCTGTAATGGGTACATCTCGCCTTACACCGAGCGCAATGGTACTCCTTGTCAGCTGAGAGTCCTCGATACTGCCTATGGGAATGGAGCTGTTGTCAGCACGATTAACAAGATGTTGTTGATCGATTCCAAGACTATCAAGGTCGACTTCGAATGGGCCTGGTGGCAGGGTGAAGATATTACTCGGGAAACCGCGGTAGTTGATTTCGAACAGAAGTTTGTTCTGAAGAGGGTGCCAAATGAAGGGCAAGCTACTCCAAGGCCTGCCTCTTTCTAAGGAATACCAAGACAAAAAAAGTGCCCGTGGAGATCAAATCTCCACGGGCACTTTTCAATTCGAGATGGTTCTTCGATGGATCTTAATCGATAGATCCAGGTAATCGAACTTCAGCTCCCTCAACTTTTGTAAGACGGTCTCCTAATTCTTTGCGGGCTTTCTCAGCCATCTCTTGCATCGATTTAAGAACTTCTGGGTATTGTTCACTCAGATCGATCGTTTCACCGGGGTCATTGGAGAGATCGTATAGAGCCATCGATTGTTTTATCTGGTAGTTGTATTTGGCCGGGATCCCATTGTTCCCCGGTTTGCGATCCTCTAGAGAACGATAATTATGAGGGAAGTGTAACTTCCACTTCTCCCAACGCATCGCTTCCAGGTGAACTCGGTGATACCAGAAAAAGAGTGGCCGACTGGAAAAGTTCATTGAGTCCTGAGTTTGAAGGATGGGTACGAGACTGATCCCATCAATCTTCTTCTCAGGAGCCTTTCCTCCAGTGAGTTCAACGATGGTTGGCAAGATGTCGATGGTCATGCATTGAGTCGACGAGACGATCCCTGCAGGAATCAGTTTTGGATACCGGGCAACAAAGGGAACCCTGACACCACCCTCAAATGTCGTTCCTTTTCCTTCGCGTAACCCTCCGGTCGTACCAGCATGATCTCCATAGGAAAGCCATGGACCGTTGTCACTCGTAAAAATCACGAGTGTCTCATCAAGGATTTTGTGTTTTTCAAGCGCTGTAACAATTTGACCAACGGAATCATCAATCTCTCGAATCACATCTCCGTAGGGCCCAAAACGACTCGTTTGTCGAAACTTGGGAGTGGTTGCCAAAGGGACATGGGGCATGGAATGGGGGACATATAGCAGAAAAGGACTGTCGGAGTTTCGGTCAATGAAATCTACAGCACGGCGAGTCAGCTCTGCAGTAATCGTCTCTTGATCGTCGAGATTCTCGATGATTCGTGCCGGTTTATCCTGCTCATACCATGGTAATGGTGGCCAAGCTTTTGGAGACTCAGGATGCCCTGGCCACATATCGTTGCTGTAGGGGATCCCGCAGTATTCATCAAATCCTTGAGCAGTGGGGAGGAATTGCGGGTGATGACCCAAATGCCATTTCCCATAGCAAGCCGTCGCATACCCGAGAGGTTTTACCACTTCGGCGATGGTGAGTTCGTCTGGATGGAGACCGATTTTTGAAGAGGGAGCGAGTGCCCCTGAAATACTGACACGATTTGCATAACAACCAGTCAATAATGAGGCTCTTGCTGCAGAGCAAACGGGCTGGCTGGTGTAGAAATGTGTAAATTTCTTTCCCTCTTGTGCCAGACGATCAATGTTCGGAGTGGGAATCTCTTCCGAGCCGTAGCATGAAAGGTCTCCCCAGCCCTGATCATCAGTGAAGATGATGACAATGTTTGGAGGAGAATCTTTATTTTCCGGTTTCACAGACGCGGTCAGGAATGATGGACTGATGGAAAACCAGAAGACGATGGTTGCGAAAGAAAATATATTCATGCCGCATAATAACAGCCATCATCATCAAGTCAGCCCAGTATTCCGTAGCCGTAGGTGACTTCGATAGGAGAGCCTTTTTCGAAACGAAGTGGGCAAAAGAAGTCAGCATCAAAAGATCCCTTGGGGGCAGATCCTAAGATGGAGGCGACTCCTCTCGCAACTGCGGGGGCCATTTTGAATCCATGGCCACTGAAACCACTGACGATCCATGCTCCTTCTCGACCGGGTACCGGGCCAATGACGGGGTGAGAATCAGGGGTCACTGTGTACAGAGCGCCGACTCCGCCCCAAGAAGGGGAATGGGCGTAGTGCGGTAACCTTTGGGAGAGTTTCTGACGACATTTTTGAATGAACTGATGCGAGACTCCCTCGTCGTAATGATCAGGGTCCTTTATCAAGGCATCTGAGTCCATGTCGAGGAGGCCGACTCGTGTCCAACCGGCCAATTCTGGTTTCCAGTAAAGTCCGTGAGTCAGATCTCCATAGATGAGTCTGCGTTCACGGGTACCAGGGGGAGGTTCAAAGAAAGCTTGTTCAGGGCGCAATGCTGTCAGCGGAAGGGAGACACCTGCTTCCTGCAGCATTTGTCCAGACCAGGGGCCTGCGCAGATCACAACATTGCCTGCAGAGATTTCCTGCTGATCGTCGAGTCTGACTCCCGTAATTCGTGAACCATTTTCGATCAGAGAGACGACTCTTTTTCCAATGATAACTTCTGTACCCTGCCCTTTGGCGAGTGAAAGTATTTCATTCACTGCCTGAACTGGTTGGACATTTCCTGCCTCTGATTCCCAAGCCGCGCATTCGTCTTCTCTGAATGTTCCACCGGGTTCGAGTTCTCTGAGATCTGCTGCATCGACAATTTCTGTCTGAACGCCGAGCCTTCTTTGAAGCTCGACATTACGTTCGAGATTAGGTCGGTTTTCAGTCGTGCAAATGAATGCCATTCCTGGGCGATGGAATGAGATGGTTCTTCCATGTTCTTCCTCAAACCTGGAATACCAGTCGAGGCCTTCACGGGCCATGGCGATGGTTACTGGATGAGAATAGTGTTGCCTGAGAATGGCTCCAGATTTACCGGTCGATCCCGCACCAGGGAAAGATTTTTCGATGAGAAGAATACGATCATTTCCATGACGGCTCAGATGGTATGCCAGTGAAGCTCCCATGATTCCGCCACCGATGATGACATGATCCCAGGGTTTCATGATCCCAGTCTCCTCGGAAGCCTCAATTCGGATTTTGCGGCTTCCTTGGCAAGTTCGCGGGTCAGGTAATCACAAACTACCTGGAATCCATTAACTCCCAGTGCTTTTTGCATATCTTCCCGATAGACACTCGTTGCGTTGATATCGATAAAGATCCGGCGACCGTCTGCGGTATCCATCCATTCGACGCCCCCGATATCTAATTTTGCCGCCCTAAGAATTTCTCGCGCTTGAGCCACCGCATCCTGTGGAACATCTGGCCATGCTTCGAAAGAGGCATCGGCGACAAGTCCGGCTTCAATTGGGTTTCTAGGACAGCCTTCAGCGGGACAAAGATTGAAAGTGTTGTGGGGCTTGACCTTCATTGCCAGCAAGAATTCTCCATCGACGAATTCTACTCGCGAGATGGTTCCATCAACCGAAGTGATGATTTCTTGCAAGAGCATCAAATGCCCATTCGGAAAGACTTCAGGGTCATCGACCAGGGCAAGGAGGTGGGCCTTATTTTCGATTCTTCGAATTAGTGCTCCGCTTCCGCCGGTATCAGGCTTGAGAATCAGTGGAAAGCTGAGTTGGTCGATCATTTCATGGATTGCAGCCGGATTGGAAACTGCATACGTCTCAGGAGTGAGAACTCCAAGTCCATTCATAAGCAGTTGCTGTGAAACCTTGCTCGTTTCCATTCGGAACGATCTTGAACCGTTTACGACCATCGACCCGGTGGCTTCAAGTGTTGCTAATAATGCATGGGCATGGGAAATCGCACCTGCATTACCACGCATGTAAGAAGATGGTGAGACCCGATTGAGGTACAGAGTATGTTCACGGGCAGATAGCAGGTCAAAGCCATGACTTCGAACGTCGATGCCTTCATGAGCAATTCCAGAATTGGCAAGGGCTTCGAAAAGGGGTTTCAGCCAGGCATCATTTTCATAAATGACACCGACAGTGGGAACTGTTGGGTGGTCATCAATAAACAGAGATTCTCCCTGCTCGGTGACCGGAGAGATGAGATCGGTGTTTCTCTGAGAGTCCTTCTGCTGAGCCATCTCGCCCCCTGACTGCCCGAAATTCGAAGGGAGGGGTTCTCCCTCCATCTCAAGTTTCGGACATAGGGGCAGATTTGTCGAAAAGGCGGATTCTCCGCGGGATCAAATTCCGTGAGGAAGCCAGATATTCTTGATCTGAGAGGCTCTATCGAGCAATTCAGGAGATCGGTCGAGAGCAGAACTCGTGCTCCAGCAGACTTTCATATTTCCTGTCGAAAGACGCTCGATTTCTGAGGTCAACTCTTTGTCCACATGAGACCAAATCAGATCGACCCCATCATGTGCGGCCAGAACAGGTGCTAATTCGCGGCGCTCTCCAGTGAGAAGATTCAATGCCCCCGCAGGTAAGTCTGAGTGTTCTAAAATCCGGCACATTTCAACTGCAGCCAGTGATTGTGTACTGGGAATCGCAACCACATGATTTCCAGCAGCAAGAAGAGGAGCAGCCAGCGCTACAAAAGCATGGAGTGGATTCTGATTCGGGCAAACGACGGCCGCAGTTCCAAAAGGTTCGTAAACAGCGAGCACCAAGCCTCGCCAAGGTGTGTCGTGAACATGTCCATCATGTTTGTCGGCCCACGAAGCCCACCAGGTCCAGGTATCGACGGTGGATTCGAATTCGGCATTGCAGGCCGCTTCGGTTTCCCCAGTCATTGCTTTGAGGAGGCGGACAAATTCTTCTCGGCGAGATTCCATATTCTCGGCTATGAACCAGAGAACTTGTGCTCGGCCATGACCATTCATTGAAGACCAAGAACTCTTGCTGGCGGCTTCGACGGCATTGCGGACATCTTTACGATTAGCAAGGGCTGCCAAGCCGACCGTTTCGCCATGAGGTGTGAGTACAGGGTAAGAGTGACCTCCATCAGGTCTGACTTGCTTACCGCCGATGAGCATTTTTGCAGTCCTGTCGAGTTCAGGGATCGCGGATGCTTCAGCTTCACGGACTTCTGTGGGTGCTTCCTCGTGACTTGCAACTTCAGGGGAATCTGGACGCATGTAGGCCTTTAAGCCTTCATTGCCACCTTCTCTGCCAAATCCCGATTCTTTCATTCCACCAAAGCCACTGGATGCGTCAAACATATTGGTCCCGTTGACCCAAATGGTTCCCGCTTGCACTTTTCGTGCAACGTCGAGTGCGGTATCAAGATCCTGACTCCAGACACTGGCTGCCAATCCATACCGGGTGTGGTTGGCGATTTTGACGGCTTCAGCGGGAGTCCTGAAAGTGGTGGAGACGAGGACCGGTCCAAAGACTTCTTCTGTGGCGATCTCGGAAGAGAGTGGAGCTTCCGGGAAGAAGGTTGGTGGGAACCAGTTCCCCTCTTCAGGCATCTGGATGTCTGGTTGAATACATTCGATGCCTTCAGATTGTGCTCGCTGGCACATGGCTTCGACCCTTTGGAGATGTACGGCATCGACCATTGCACCGATGTCGATCGCTTTGTCGAGAGGTTGCCCGACGCGCAGATTCTGCATTCGTTTTTGAATACGTGAATGAACATCTACGGCAATCGACTCTTGAACGAGTAGGCGACTCCCTGCACAGCAGACCTGCCCCTGATTAAACCAGATGGCATCGACCAGACCTTCGACGGCACTATCGAGATCAGCGTCTTCAAAGACGATGTAAGGGCTCTTGCCACCCAGTTCAAGAGTGAGGCCTTTTCCTGATCCGGCTGTGGCTTCACGAATGATGCGACCCACTTCTGTCGATCCTGTGAAGGCGACTTTGTCGACATCAGGATGTTCTACCAGAGCAGCTCCGGTTTCTCCTGCACCCGTGACGATATTGACGACTCCAGCGGGAAGTCCCGTTTTTTCGCACAGTTCAGCAAAGAGCAAGGCAGAGAGAGAGGTCCACTCAGCGGGTTTAAGCACGACCGTGTTGCCGCATGCCAGAGCCGGAGCAATCTTCCAAGCGAGCATCAGCAGTGGAAAGTTCCACGGAATGATCTGTCCGCAGACTCCCCAAGGTTGGGCCTGTGGGTGGCTCTCTTCAAGGATTCGTGCCCAACCTGCATGGTGGTAGAAATGGCGGGCAACGAGAGGGATGTCGATATCCCTCGTTTCGCGAATCGGTTTGCCGTTGTCGAGAGTTTCGACTACGGCGAAAAGTCGACTCTCTTTTTGAATACCACGGGCTAGTGCATACAAGTGCCTGGCACGACCTTCGGGGCCCAACCTTTTCCATTCAGGTAAGGCTTTCCTTGCGGCTTCGACAGCTCTGGAGACATCTTCCGAAGAACCACTGGCGAGCTTTCTGAGAGTTTCACCTGTAGCCGGATTGACGGTTTCAAAACTATTGCCCGTTTCCGATGGCAACCATTCACCGCCAATAAAGTGGGAGGGGCTTTTACCACTTTGGCTGATCCAATCGAGAGCAGCGCTCTGATCTTCAGGAGCAGGCCCCCAGTCGAGAGATTCGAGAACCTGTGCAGGGTCGGGTGAATCATTGGACATGGTCTTTATCCCATCGGATGCCGGTGATTGGCAGAGTACCGGCCGGTCGCATGAAACTCGAGTTGTCGCTCAATGTCTGCCAGTAGCGACGAGGCTCCGATCCGGAAACGATCCGGTCGCATCGATGTCAATCCCAACTCTTCCTTCACCAGCATGAGGAAAGTGATCGATTCTTTCGCAGTACGAATCCCACCCGCTGGCTTAAAGCCAGCCAGGTATCCGGAGCGCTGCTGGTGCTCGCGGATGGCTCTCAACATGACGAGTGCTACTGGTAATGTAGCGTTGACGGCTTCTTTGCCAGTGGATGTCTTGATGAAATCAGCACCGGCTCCAAGGCAGACTCGGGAAGCCCGGGCTACCTGACGAAGGTCTCCCAATTCACCGGTTGCAAGAATCGTCTTCAGGCAAGCCTGATCTCCACAAGCTTCTCGATAACTTCGCACTTCATCATGAAGGTCAGCCCAGCGCCCCTCCAAAACCAATGGTCTGGAGATGACGATATCAATCTCTTGGGCACCTGCTGCAACGGAAGAACGAATCTGTTGCAGTTTCATCTCGTGGGGGATTTGACCTGCGGGGAACCCTGTCGAAACGGCACAGACATTGACCTCGCTGTTGGTGCACTCTGCGATAGCCGTTTCGATCAAGTTGTGATAAACGCAAACCGCAGCACAGTGGAGATCAAAGGGGAGACCGTGAGCTTCGAGAATATCCCTGCGCACCGGATTTTTTGCTTTGGATGCCAAGCGCTTGACGGTTCCGGGGGTGTCATCCCCTGAGAGTGTCGTCAGGTCAATGCAGCGGATGGCGTGGGCAAGCCAGCCAATCTGCCAGTTCTTTTTGACGGATCGTCTTCCAGAAAGGGACTTCGCCCTGCGTTCGATGGCAGAGCGATTTATTCGGGTTGAAAGAACCCAGTCCAGATCCAGTTCTCCTCCGGGATTGAGCAATGGAAACCTCCAGAAAACATAGCATCGGCAATATTCCGGGGGGGGTCAAGAAAGCCGTGTCAGATTAAAGGAGATTCATGGAGCATCATCGATTGGAAGATTTCCCAGAGAGGAGGTCCACCATTGCTTTCCCCATGGCGTCTCCGACCTCGAAGTAGCTGCCTGCATGGCCGAACCAGTGATGGCCATGACCCTGATTGGGAGAGTCCTCTGGTTTGTAACGAAACTGGCGGGTGGGAACGTAAACGATGGTACCCAGGTGTTTTTTGCTCTTTGAGGGAGCTTCCTGGGCAGCATGCAGTTGAGTGTTATCTGCATTACCTGTTTGACCGATGATCACCGGAAGTCGGCGAACCTTAAATTCGGAGCGCAAATCCTCGACGAGGTGCAGGAAATTTTGGGAGTAATTTTCCAGAGCTCCATCTTGGTACATATCGTTCCAGCCTTGAAACCAGAAGAAGCCCGAAATCACGGGTTTTTTTCCGGCGAGTTGGGGGAAATCCTTGTCGATATTGGAAAGAGCATCCCTGATTTCACGGATCATTTGCTTGAAGGCGGGGCCGGTCTCTCCTCCCGCAGAAGGGGGCCTAAAATCAACATGAAGGCTTCTTCCACCCCAGCAGGTCTTGATGAGAAGTACGGGGTCCTTCGATGCTTGACCGAGGCGGTGTCCGATCTGCAGTTCTGGGCCAAAGTGGTGTTTTCCCTCATGAACGGCAAAGCCAATGGAAAGAGGACCTTTTTTGAGAGGGCCTCTTTCTGGACGATAGCGAACAAAGACGTCATCCCTTGCACTCCAGCTCCCATCTTTATCTCGAAGATGCGAAAGTCTTGGTTCCCATTTGGGGTCTTCAAGCAGCTTTACCAGAGTGCCACGCCCACCGTTGTAGTGTTCTTCGTGATCGAGGTCGACAACAGCATGGCCCTCCATATTGGATTGCCCGGCTAGCAGAAAGACTCGGATCACGTCAGAGTTTTCTTCGCCGTGGGATGTCAGCGGCATGAGGAATGTCATTCCAGAGAGCAGACCAGTGAGAAATATAGTGACCATCGTAGAATTGAGGGTGGTCATAGAGATTCCTTTCGCGGGATTCCTCCGCTGCGAGTTTAATTTTCTGAATATCTTTTAAACATTATGCCCGTTGGGACACCCGTTCCAAATTCTAGATTTCGAACATTTTTTTCGGAGTCACGATGGATTTTCAATTTCAGCCAGGCAGGTTTTCCTACCAGTCGATCATCTTTGGTGAGTTTGAGGGGGTAATCGTCACCCCAGTTGACCATGGTCAATTCGCCAGATCGATTCTGCAGAAGCCAAGTCACTTGAAGTTCTTCAGAGTAGTAAAGGCCTATGAAGTCGTTGGGGTTCTCATTCGATCGATATTCTGGAGCATTTTCTTCCACTCGATTTCGGCCTCGCCAGTTTTCACGGGTCATCTCGGTAGCATCTTCGAAAAGATCGGCGGCGATGACTTCGCTGACCTGACGAAGAACTCTCCGCGGGTTGAAGTCGCTACGGTTCGCAAAACATAGGAAAACCCAGCCCTCATCGGGAAGTATCCACATTTGAGATCGGTATCCGACCCATGCGCCTCCATGAGAGAGAGTTCGATAGGAGCGATATGACGATTCATCGATGCCGAAGCGATAAGTCAGTTCCTCACCGGGTTGGGAGGGCAGGCCGTTGAGTGTGAATTTACTGAGCATACGTTTCAGTAAACCAGGTTTCCAAGTGTCTTGTATCAGCGCAGATGTCCAAATCCCAAAATCGGCGATAGTGGTATAGATGCCTCCGTCGCCAACTTGATCGAGGCCCGTTTCATCGAGGTGATACTTTCCAGCTTCATCAGGCGAGTATCCATTCGCTCTTTTTTTAACTACTTCCGTGGATTCGTCATGGAAATGAGTATGAAGCATCTTCAGGGGTTTGAAGATTTTTAAGTCTGCAAACTCACGCAGAGATTTTCCTGTAACCCGTTCACAGATGATGCTGCAGAGGAAGTAGCCAGAGTTGCAGTAGGAGTATTTTTCTCCAGGAATGAAATCGAGTCCTCGCTGGCGAAAGATCATATCAAGAGCGTCTTCTTTTTCCCAATTGTCAGAGTCGTCGATGTCGCACATCATCATCAGATAAGAGTATTCTCTTAATCCACTAGTGTGATGAAGTAGATGGCGAATTGTGATCTTGTGACCATAATCCGGAAGCTTGGGAAGATATTCTCGAATGTCTGCATCGAGATCCACGAGGTCATCGTCTTCCAGTAACAGCATGCATGCGGCAGTGACATGCTTGGAAACCGAAGCGATGCGAAAAACGGTCTCGGGTGAATTAGGAATATCATGATCAAGATTAGCGAGACCATAGCCTTTGGCAAAAGCCAGTTGACCGTTCTTGAAGGCGGCGATGGTACAACCGGGCTGATCGGGTGAGACGATCTGCTGTACGATTTGATCGACCCTTTTTTCGATGGGTGATTGCTCTGTTGGTACAGAATTTTGAGCAGATCCAGGAGTGCTGGTCCCAATGAGTGCCGCGATCAGCCATAGAATGCATCGGGATCTCATTTTGCGGCCTCCATTTTTTTTCTTAAATCGACGATGGCATCGGGTCGAAGAGTGAAGAGCACCAGCAGCGGAACGAACGCTGCGATTCCTGCAATCATGAAGAGAGTTCCCCGCTCCATGCCGTCAATACGAGCGATTTCATTGCCGATGTAGGTCCCCAAGTTACTGACCGACATATAGAGGGTGAACTGGGTTGCCGCAGAAGTGGTCCAGCAGATCTTCATGTAGAGACTGAAAAGTGCGACCGTCTGAAATGCGACGAACCCTTTGAAGATGGGCAAGAGCCAAGTCGGATTGATTGACGCCTCAGTCAGTAAAAGCGAGAAGGCGATCATAGCGCAGCCCATCCCGATTCCCCCCACAGCAGCGATTCTTCGTCGTCCCAGGCGGTCGCAAAGAAAACCGCCAAGGAGTGCACCGCAAAGTTCTCCACCGATTCCCCAGGTACCAAGTGCTTTGGAGTAGTCGAGGGACTCCCAGTCATAGACATTGATAAAGGTGTCGGAAGCGAGGGGGATAAAGATGCCCAGCGAGATAGAAGTGATCACCGAAAGAAGTACAGCCGCTCCAGTGGTCCACTGAGAGAGTGCTCTAAACAGTTGGAGGAGTACCTCCAAAGGCGAACGCAAAGCATGATTTTGGAAGGAAACGGCTTTGCCGGAGGTCCAGGGAAGTCTCTTTTCGCCATCCCTCTCTCTGACCGCCAATACCACTCCGGCGATCAGCAGGATGCCTATCGCCAAAAACTGCAGAGTGAAGTTCAGCTGGAAGTGCTCGATCAGGTAGGCCCCTCCGGTGGTTCCAACGGTGATTCCAAACAACTTGGAACCCCACATGAACCCGTTGACGCGGCCCCGTTCTGACTCCTCAAGAATGTCGACCGCCAGAGCGTCGGTGGCCACGTCCTGCAGGGAAGCGAACGCATTGTGGAGGAAGAAGACACCGGCGATGAAGACCAAAGTACTGACTTCATTGGGGGAGGATTGTTCGGTCGCACCGGGAACCCATGAAAAGAGCCCCGCTGCCCAAGAGGAGAGTTCGATGGTGGCTCCCGGAGCGAGATTCCCCATATCACCCGCCCAAGAATTGGCGATGAGGGTCAGGGCCATCCCCAGTTGTGCGATGAGGATCCACGGTCGACGCAGCCCCATCGCCGGGAATCGCACCGAGTCGATGAGGGGGGCCCAAGCGAACTTGAAAGTCCAGGGCAGGACAGAAAAGCCGGTGATGATTCCGGCCTGTTCGCGGGTGAATCCCTGATCGACAAAGACGGAGAACAATGTGTAGAGAACAAAGCCGTAGGGAAACCCCTGGGCAAAATACAGCAGGCACAGGATCGTCGTGCGAATCCCCCTGTGGGAACTCATGCTCAT
>NZJA01000126.1 GCA_002691835.1 Planctomycetota bacterium | reverse complement strand
ATAATCACCAAATTCGAGGGTGAACTCACCACTGCCGATGAACTGCTTGTTTTGCCAGCCGGCGTAATCGGTATAGGCACACATCCGCGGGAACCATTGGGCCATCTCGTAGATGGCATTGCTGGCATCTTCGAACCACTCATAGCCACCGCGGGCACGCAACAATCGTGCATTGACGATGTTGTGATGCCATTTCAGGGAATAGGAGTAGGACTCACCCGGTGCCAGCGGTTCAGGCAGATCAATTCGCAACAACGTGTCATGAATGATGAAGGGAACCGGATTGCCCTCGGTATCGACGATGGATTCAATCTTGAAGCCTCCATCGAAGTTCTGCTGAAAGGCGAGCCGACGAAGCCAGCGGATACTCTGTTCATCACCGGGGTCTGTGGCTCTGGAGCGGTTGCCGATGGATTCTTCACGAAAGCGGTTCTGGTCGAGCTGCATCCACAGGTAGGTCAGGGTGTGGGGGGAGTTGTTGTGGTACGTCACCTTTTCAAGACCATCGAGACGGTGATTGACCGCATCGAGGGTGACGTCGATTTCCATGTCGACCTGCTGTTGCCAGTAGGAGGGCCCGGGGGCACCGGAAGCGAGGCGCGACTCGTTCGGGGTCGGCAGTACATCGTCGAGCTGACGGAAGGGGTCTTCCCGTTCCAGCTTGTCGACCACCAGGAACGGCGGCGGGTTTTCATCGAAAGGGTCGTGGGCAAATCCCGTAGTGGGGATCAAGGAGGGGATCACGACCAGTATGATGCTACCAAGGATCCAAAGAGTGCTGAGCCGCATAGGGCCACCTTTCTTGAGGAAAGGCTCGTCAGAGACCGATGAGGATTGCGAGCCAACCACTTAAGATAGCCGGGAATTGGGGGCTTTCACCATGCAGAAAAAAGATGTCTGGCAGCTACTGATTATGGATTTGCTGAAAAAAGGCCATATTAGGGGACCATTGATTAAATTGGTGAAGAGGAAGAATCTCTGTGAATAATCCTTAGAGAGCTGCGTCTATCTATTGAAGCCAATTTGGGCTTCTGGATGGGAGGGAAGATGTCTTCTCGTACGTTGGCTGCAGGATTGGCTGCAGTGCTTATTCTGACTTCCGGCTGCTCCAACTACGGTTGCGGAAGTTGCGTCAATGAACCGCTGGTGACCAAGGAATCACTCGTCTTTGGTTATTCCGGCGATTTCGTCAACTACTACGCTACGGACAGCTACTTCTGGTTCACCGATCTTCATGATGCTTACGTGACCCTTGATGGGTTGAAGTTTGATGGTGTCGTTCGCATTCAGATTTACGACAGCTTCAGTTTCCTCATCTTTGACGAGACATTTTTCGGCAACGGTGGCAACGTCATCTATAAATCGCTGTCGAATTTGGGTGCACCCGGATTGTGGGAAGTGGTCATCGATTCAACCGACGTGGATGGATACCTTCAGGTCGTCGTTAATTAGCGGCTGTTTTTTCTCGGCCCGCTACTTCTTCTCGGCGGACTGCTNCTGCCGCTGCTGCCGCTGTTTCTTCTAGGGCCTCCTCTACTGCTGGAACTCCGCGCAGGTCCCCCTCTGGAACCCGGCCGTCCTCCTCGCCCCTTGGGGTGAGGGGGACGCTTTTTTTCCTCTTCCTCTTCGGTTGCAAGAAGAAGGGCAAGGTCACGGTCTCGCAGGGTGCGATATTTTCCGGGGGCGAGATCGTCAAGACCAAGCTTGCCAATGGAGATGCGTTTGAGGTAGGTCACTTCGAGACCCTGACCGGAGAACATACGGCGGATCTGTCGCTTCATGCCCTCATGGATGACGATGTGCAACGAGGCGGTTCCATCCTTGCGGCGACGCAGGCGGGTGATTTGTGCCGGAGAAGTTTCCTTGCCAACATCCGGAAGGTAAACCCCCTTGCGTAATACGTCCAGAATTCGCTCTGACGGTGCACGGGAGAGTACGACGAAGTATTCCTTACGGCAGCGATAGCGAGGATGAGTGATGCGATGAAGCAGATCTCCGTCGTTGGTGAAGATCAGCAATCCTTCAGTTTCAAGATCGAGGCGCCCGGCTGGAAGAACCCCAGCATCGACAACCCGTTTTGGCAACATATCCATGACCGTCAATCGATCATGAGTGTCGTGGGTGCTGGTGATGGTTCCTGCAGTCTTGTGAAACATGACGGTCAAGGTTTTGGGTGGCTGGACCTTTTCGCCGTGGAGAACGACTTCATCTCTGCCCGGCTGAATGCTGATGCCGAGAGAGGCGACCTCGCCATTGACGTGGACGAGTCCTTTTTCGATCAGGAGCTCCGCTCGGCGGCGGGATCCGTGGCCACAACGGGCCAGATACTTTTGGAGTCTTTCACGAGCCATGGAATCGACAGGGCCTAAGCCCCCTCCTTCTCGGCTCGGGCGCGGAAATCGGGGCCACAGTTCTGTTCGATATCGTCGAGCAGATCCTGCACATCCTGGTCTGAACCAGTGCCTTTGGCCTCGCGCAACTCTTCCAGTAAATCGCTGTAGGTCCCTTCACGAATTTCTGAGAGCTCGGCGATTTCTGCATCGATGCGTGACCTCTGAGCTTCGGGAAGATTATTCCCCCCAAGGTCTTCCCGTAACTTCGAAAGAATATTGATCCCCATATAGAGTTTGCCATCTCGGAGATACTGCCGCGCATCGGTGACCGCAATGTTGAGGCGGTTGTCCATGTTGCGCAGTTCTTCTTCACTGAAAACGGGAGCTGGCGGAGGCTGGTTGGCATTGATCTTTGAAGAGAGATCCGCTGTTCCATCCTGAGTTTCTTCTACCTTCTCCGGTGCTGGAGGTGGATCCGATTTCTGGAACTGATAGACCACATAAGCCACAAGGAGAAGAACCAGGACTCCACATGCCAAGTAGACGGATGTTTGCACAGGGTTCTTTTCGAAATCCAGACCGAGTCCGCCTCCGCTTCTTTTACGACGACGACGGGCTTTGCCTTTACGACCTGTTGCAGGAGAGTTCTCTTTTGCAGGAACTCTCGCGGGGACTCCTTTAGAAGGAGGAGTCTGACCCATCCGTTGGTCGATGGCGGCTTCAATACGCTGCGCGATCTCAGATGCGATCGCCCCTTGCTCACTGGCCCAATCACCGAACCTGCCGGGAGATCCCTCGGAACGGTAATGGTTCAGAAACAGCACGGCTTCCTCTTTTGTCCAGAGGCCTTGCTGAATCGCAAATTTACAGAAGATTTCGTCTCTGGAAGTGCTCATGACGATGATGCTGGATGAAAACTGGGGTATCGTCAAGGGAGCAGGCACCCAGATCTGCGAGGAATTACGGACTCACGACCTCGGAGGACATTTTTGGCCACAGAAGACAGCATTTTCGGCGTTGTTGTCGGCACCGCCGGACATATTGACCACGGAAAATCGTCACTGGTGCGTCGTTTGACAGGTGTCGACCCGGATCGCCTGCCCGAGGAAAAAGATCGTGGGCTGACAATCGACCTCGGTTTTGCTCCGATGAAGCTGCCCGGAGGGGAGCTGGTGGGCATTATTGATGTTCCCGGTCACGAAAAATTTATCCGAAATATGGTCGCCGGAGCGAGTGGTATCGATTTGGTCGTGCTCGTGGTCGCAGCGGATGATTCGGTGATGCCCCAGACTCTCGAGCACCTCTCCATCATGACCATTCTCGGAGTGAAGCGTGGCATCATTGCCATCAATAAAATCGATCTTGTCGATGAAGAGATGCTGGAGCTGGTTGAGGAAGAGATCCGAGAGACGGTGACAGGAACCTTCCTTGAGGATGCACCTATGATGAGAGTGAGTGCAGAAACAGAGCAAGGAATTGATGAGCTGCGTGAGAAAGTGATTTCGACCATCGCCGATCTTCCTTCGAGAGAGACAGAAGGCGTTTTTCGACTTCCGATTCAGCGCGTGTTTTCTGCCAAGGGTCATGGCACGGTCATCACAGGAGTGCCGATGAGTGGAGCAGTCTCAAAAGATGATCGACTCGAGATTCTTCCCGGAGAACATCGAGGAAGAGTTCGCGGACTGCAGGCTTACAAAGTCACCGTTGATCGTGCTCGTGCGGGGCATTCGACAGCGATCAATCTGGCCGAAGTGGATTACAAAGATTTGAGCCGCGGGATGGTCGCCGCCACTCCCGGATATTTTACTGCAACTGAAATGATCGAAGTCAGTCTTCGTGCCTTGCCGGGATTATCGCAGCCACTGATCCATCGCATGCCAATTCGGTTTCTCCAGGGAACGATGGAGGCTGTGGGTCGATTGTATCTACTCGACTGTACCGCTCTTGAGCCGGGCGAGGAGGCGGTCGCTCAGATTCGCCTCGATGAACCGGTTGTGGTCGCTCCAGGAGATCGTTTTGTACTGCGCCAGACTTCTCCGATGGTCACCCTTGGAGGGGGAGAGATCCTCGATCGATCGCGGTGGCGTTTGAAGACCGGCAAAGATTTTGTCGTCGACTCGGTTCGCAGGAAAATGTCGGCTCTCGACAGTCCGCAGGACTATCTCCGCAGTCTTCTTCAGGATGCTCTGCTTGAGATTCATACGACTGAGGATCTCTCAAGGCGAATGACCGTGACCCAGGATCAGGTGGATGCGTATCTCCAAGAGCTCTCTGAAGCGGGGGATATTATCCGCCTGACCGGAGATCGTTGCCTGATTCAAGAGGGAGTTCGGATGGCCGGGGAGAGGATCGTCGGAGCGATCGAAGAGGCCTTCCGTCAAGATCCCTATCGGGTTTCCGTCAAGGCTTTGGAAATCCGCGATGCATTGCGACTGGAAGATGCATTTCTGGATGCGGTCTATGAGCAACTTGTAGAGAAGGGGCGCTTGGAGAGATTGCGAGGGGGACGACTTTCTTTGCCAGGCTATGAGCCACCGATCCCTGTCGCAGAGAAGCAAGCGTTGGATCAGTATCGAAACTATCTGTCGGAGCATCTTTTTGAGGCGCCCCGAAATGAAGATCTCGCACCCGTTTTGGGGACCAGCGAAGCGCTTCTCGGCAAAATCCAGTCTCTGTTGGTGGACCGCGGAGAAATGGTGCGACTGACCCCAGATGTGCTACTTCTTGAAGAGGCGATTTTGGAAGCAGTGAGACGCCTGGCGGCTCATCATGAATCGGCCGGCCCCTTCAGCGCTGCGGAGGCCAAAGACTTGCTTGGAACCACTCGCAAGTTTGCGATTCCTCTTCTCGAGTACCTCGACAAGCAGGGCTGGACACGTCGTCGTGAGGATCGACGTGAAATTATCGTTGAAAAGTTGACGGAGCTTTCTCAGGGCGAGTAGCGAAGATCCGCCTCGATACCGATGCCTCCTTCAGTTTGATCCGCTCCCAAGCAGAGAATTTCCATGTTCTTTCCGACAGGCCTGAGTTGATAATCTCCTCCCCAGGGGTCGCGCAACGGCTCTGCGATGATCTTCGCTTTTACGAGATCATCGATGTTCTTTGGCCAACCCTGATGATCGATGAAGTAAAGAACTGAAGCCGCATGTAAGGCTCGAAGATCTGCGAGTGCAAGCTGACGATGGGATACTTGTTTCTGAAGGCCTTTGACCGCGGATTGAACGACGACTTTTTCATCGAGGACCCTGAGAGATGCCCCTGATTTTCCACCACCATTTTCAACGAGGAGGAAGACTTCATTGTCGCCTTTTTTGAGAGGTACTTGAATCAGGTGATCGAGAGGGTCGACACCCTGTTCAGCAAAATCTTCTATCACCGTGATGCCGTTGACCTGAAGCAGGCAACCGTCATCTGAACCGACCGCCAAAGTCACTCGGCGGTCATCCGGGCTGACGAGAACACAGCGGAGGGCAAAGACGCAGTCCCCTGAGCGTCCGCGCTCGTCACCGTATTGCTTGAGATCAAAAGGACCTTCTTCAGTGGACAGCAGCACCCTGCGAGTCTGACGTTCCTCCTCTGGGAGAGCCAGAACTCGCAGAATGCCTTCTTTACCACCTCCTGGAAGTGGCTCAGAGACAAACATGCGCCGGACAAATTGACCCGGAAGCAATGAGATCACCTGCCGGGTGTGGATTCCCAGGGCTTCCTTGCCTTTGCTCCCGAGTAAATCGGCAACCCGTGGTCCACTCTCTTCGGCAGGCATTGCCCGAAGGAGTACAGAGAGTGCCCAAGGATCGAGCTCTTTCTGGCCGTATCGTTTCAGAAGCTCAGCAGTCAAGACCTCATCATTGCCGATTTCAAGACGCTCGATGGTGCGGGATGCCGCAAGCCAGACGAGGCGGTTCGGATCTTTGAGTCCCCACAGGAGAAGAGTGCGATTTGTTTCTGAATCCATGGAGCAGGCATGAAGCATTGCGACTCTTTGATGGGGTTGTCGTGCTTGCCACTCGCTGTGGAGTTCCAGTTCGTCTCCTTGGAAGTTTTCTAGCCAAAGACGGGCGACTTCGACGGGGGCAGAGACCCGACCATCCCCATCTACATCCACGTAAACAGGGTTCGTCATGGCAATGGGGAGAACCGGCCGGTCCTTGTCGGGGACGATAGGAGCCAGGCTGTCGTCGCCTTCTACACGAATTGCGATCCAGCCATCCGTGCGAACGGGAATTTTGCGTTCATCTTTCAAGCGAAGAATTTCACGGGTATCAGGAACAGGGATCGTTTCGACGACGTCGCCGTCGACGACCACGAGCACCCGATCGACATCAATCCAGTCCGCTGCGTGAACCTCGATCTTGAGACGAACTGCGGCCCTTTCTGCCTGAACGGTTTCGCCCATACCCTTGCCGTTGACTGAAAACTTCACAAAAGGTCCAAAAGTAGTGAAGACCTGACCCTGCTTGACGGTGTCACAGATTTCTTTGACGGGGATCTGTCCAGGCTGGTCATTCGAGACGGGGAAGTAGTTTCGGGGCCAACCGGCGAGATTGACGTTGACGGTATGGCTATCAGAGTTCCCGACTGCGGTGATCCGTGCGCCATGATTGAGCAGATTGTGCCAATCCTCCAGGACTGAATGACGACTGGTTCCGACGTGACGGTCGGTTGTTTCCGCATCGTAATAGCCCCAGCCTGCATTTTCGTTAAAGATTTCGACACTGTCAAAATCCACGGACCAGTCACTGTCTGCCGATTCACCGGTGATTGGATCAAGACCGGCGATTCGGAAATAGTCGATCGCTTCCCACCTGGGATGATTGACCTGAATCACGGGAGTCTCTCCGCCCTCAATGCCCATTTTTCGAACGGTCCGAAACATCACGGGGCCATTCGAAGAGGCTGTGTCGACCACTTCACCCCAGGGTTCGAGGGGGAAGGCATTGAAATGACCGAGGGGGACCGAAATCTCATTGCCGACCACGCCTTGGAAATGTTCTCCGGCGGACAGTTCTTTTACGGTGGGGGCATAGTCGGTGTGGTGGTTGTGATCTGTCGCGATTCCGACTTCAAGAGCCTCACTGGCGATGCTAATGATCCGCTCAGTGAGGTTGCTGTCACCGTGACCTGAGTAGGTCAGGGTATGCAGGTGATAGTCGGCTGCTGCCCAACCTTCCGTGTTGACCTGGTGCTGTATTTCGAATTTCGCCTCTGTTGCAGTCTCTGCAGTAATGTCGATCTGCTGACGATCGATGCCCCACTCCGGTCCACGACTGGCATAAACGACCCATTGACCGACCGGCAGGGTGATGTGACCCGCTCCGGAAAGGGTGCAGATGACATCCGGTCTGATCGCCAGATCCTCAGGAAGAACTTGGGTTTCGGTGAAGATTTTCTGACGGCTTCCGTCGGGTTTACGGAAAGTGAGCCGCGATGGGACGGCTTTACCGGAGTCATCGACGACTGAAAAGATCAGACTTCCCTTGGGTGCTTCTCCTCCAACGGGGTCAACAGGAGAGTCTGTGATCTCTGGAGCGAATCCGAG
>NZJA01000125.1 GCA_002691835.1 Planctomycetota bacterium | reverse complement strand
TGTGGCATTCGCTGAGGATACAACTGTCGATGTCATCGGCGATGTGGATCCACTGACCTATCCGGTCATCAAGGCGATTCTAGAAACCAACGGCTACGAGCTCTGGGAAAGTCAGCTCGAGGATGGCACCACTGTCATCAATGTTCGATCTGCTTCCCCTCGTGGTGGACAAACCGCACCGGTCGATCCAGTGAGCCCAATTTATGTGGCTGATGAAGACGACCCCATTCAGGCTCCCGGCGAAGAGCTGGCGACGCTTGTCCTGCAGCTGAATTACACGACTGCTCAGGTCGTAAGAACTGCACTGCAGGAACTACTTGGTATTGCAGGTGCCGGAAATGCGTCAGGAAGCGTCAAGATTGTCACGGTCCCGGAAAATGAAACGATGCTGATCCGTGCCAAGATGCGAGTCCTCGAGCACATTCAACGTGTCGTAAAATACATCGACGTCGAAGTGACTGGACCAGATCAGTCCCTGACCATCCGTGAGCTCTTTTACGCAGATGCTCAGAGCATCGTCTCCATCGTTACAGAAGCTCTCAGTGAATTCAGCCCCACTGGATCAACAGGGAGAAGAGCCACCCCCACCCCAGGACAAGCCGGTAGGGGTAACACGGCAAGAAACCTTTCTTCAGGAACCCAAGCCGGTGAGTCAACCCGCCTGATTCCTGACGACAGAACTCAAAAGATCATCATCCAATCCACCGATCTGGATGAACTCGATCTCGTGCACCAGTTGATCGATGAGCTCGACACCAAGGTTCGAAATGTCAGAAATACAACTTGGATCTACAAGGTCAATTACCTCAAGGCAGAGGAACTGGCCGACAACATTCGCCAATTGGTCGAAGGTTCAGAAGGATCTCTTCGACGGTCAACCACTGGAAGAACGACGAACAACCGAACCAGCAGAACAGGTGCCGGAAATACTGGAGGAGTTCAGAGCCAGCAACAGTTCACTCCTACAAGAATCGTTCCTCACGAACAAACAAACTCTCTCATCATTCAGGCTGAGCCTGAGGAGTACGAAGAGATCGAGAACATTCTCAAGCAAATTGACAAACGTCGCCGCCAAGTCTTCCTTGAGGTGGCTCTTGTTCAGGTAAAGGACTCCTCGAGCCTTAACTACACCATCGAATTTCTTGCAGGAAACCTAGACGACCAGAACCTCGCAGGCATCCTGCTTAGTTCTTTTGGAGCCAGCACAGTCACCCCCGCTCTCGATCCGAGCGGTGTGATCACCGGGCTCACAAGAGCCCCAGGAGTTCCAACGGGACTGGGCGGAATCATCCAGCAGGATGGTCAGTTCCCATTGATTATCAACGCTCTCAAATCGGACGAGGATAGCAATATTCTTGCGACCCCCTTCATCCTTGCAGACGACAATCAAGAGAACTCGATCTCTGTAACCAATGAGATCTTCTACACGACCTCAAGTACCTCGAACATTAACGTGACAACCAGTCAGCAGTCTGAGTCTGCAGGTATCACACTCAATCTGATTCCAACTATCTCAAGCGAAGTAGTTCTGCTCGAGCTTCAGTTGGAAGTGTCTTCTTTCTCAGGGATTTCTGACGGAACCGGGGCACTCCCTGACCGATCCACCAATGTGGTCAGCAGCAAAGTCACCATTCCAGATGGCGGCATGTTTATCATTGGTGGCTTGGCACAGATGTCACAGTCCGAAATTGAAAGCAAGATCCCCTTCCTAGGAGATCTTCCATTCCTAGGTCCTCTGTTCCAGTCCAGCGGTTCAAATACCGCGCGCGATAACCTGTATGTGTTCCTCAGCGCACACATCATGGATGACTCCACTTACAATGGACTCGGAAGCTTCACTAAGGACGCTATCAAAGGCGTTCGTTCTTTCGACGACGACATTCGATTGCAACAATTCACTGACCCCAATAATCCGCGGGATGCCGCAATGGAGGATAAAATTGTTGGTGAGAATGCGACCGAGGAAGAGATGCAGCCATGAGAAACTCGATCTTCAGCGAACTGATTGAAGGTGGCCTCCTCAACGAAACTCAGTTGATGGAGTGCCAAGAAGAGGAACGAACCACCGGCAAGCCCATCGATAAAGTTTTGCGGGAGAAGGGTTACATCTCCGAGGAAGATTTCCTCAAAGCCCTTTCAGGTCAGCTCCACATCAACTTCGTAGAAGATCTGGAGGAGTTCACAACTCCTGAGAAATTCATTGACGCTGTTCCTGCTCAATTTGCGAGAACCTACAATCTTGTCGCAATCGGAGAAGAGCCAGGAATCCTCATGGTCGCCACCTGCGACCCCCTCGATGTACAGCCGATGGATGACCTCTCGGCCATGCTCGACATGGTGATCGAGCCGGTCGTCTCGACCCGAGCTCAAATCACCGCTCTCATCAATCGTGCTTACCAAAAGTCGAGTGCGGATGTAGATGAGCTTTTGGAGGGTCTTGAGGATGACGAGCTGATCGGGATTGCCGCTGAAATCGATGAGACCGAAGACGTCCTCGATATCGCCAACAAAGCNCCGATCATTAAACTGATGAATACCATTCTGTTCGAAGCACAGAAAAACCGTGCTTCAGATATCCACCTCCAGCCGTTCGCAGATCGTCTTCAGGTGAGATACCGTATTGACGGAATTCTTTACGACACCAAGGTGATCCCCAAAAAGATCCAAGATGCTCTCGTATCCAGAGTCAAAGTCATTGGCAAGATGGATATTGCTGAGAGGCGTCTTCCTCAGGATGGTCGTACCTCTGTCAAGATCGGCGACAGTGAGTTGGATTTGAGAATCTCGTCGGTGCCAACCAGCTATGGTGAGCGCATCGTCTTCCGACTCCTCGATAAAAGCGCACGTCTCTACCGTCTCGCTGAGATCGGCTTGGACAATCGTAATTTTGAACTCCTCGATGGTCTCGTCAACTCTTCTCATGGAGTGTTGCTCGTAACCGGTCCTACTGGTTCCGGAAAGTCCACCACTCTCTATGCAGCCCTTGCAGAGATGGACTCTCAGGAACTGAACATCATCACCATCGAAGATCCCATCGAATACAACATCGATTCCATCAGTCAGATTCAAGTTTCCAACAAAAAAGGACTGACCTTTGCTTCCGGCCTCCGATCGCTCATGCGTCAGGATCCGGATGTCATGATGGTCGGAGAAATCCGAGATATGGAAACTGCGGGTATTGCGGTGCAGGCTTCAAACACTGGTCACCTGGTGTTCTCCACTCTGCATACCAACGACTCTGCTGGTGCAGTCACGCGAATGATCGATCTGGGTGTCGAGCCCTACCTCGTTTCATCTTCGCTCATCGGCGTCGTTGCTCAGCGCCTCGTCAGGGTGATCTGCCCTCGCTGCAAAGAGTCTTACGAACCTGAAGAGAGCCAGCTGCGAAGTCTTGGCCTGACGAAAGATGAACTGCTCGACGGAATGCTCTACCACGGCAGAGGCTGTGATTCCTGTTTAGGCAGGGGCTACTACGACAGAACCGCGATTTACGAAATTTTGACAATGAATGAGCTGATTCGAGATCAGATCATTTCACGAACCAGTGCTTCAGTGATCAAGCAGACTGCCGTTGAGAGCGGTCATCTAAGAACATTGCGCATGGATGGTGCTCAAAAAGTAGCCAAGGGCGTTACGACAGTCGATGAAGTCTTCCGCGTCACCCAGATGGATGTCTTCTAGCCAGAAACCAGGAATTTCAGATGCCGATTTACTCCTACAAAGCCATCGACCAACGGGGACGCCCGTCGAAGGGCAACATCGATGCCGATACGGCACGTGAAGCCCGTGACAAACTGCGTCATCAAAAACTCCGTGTTACAGATATGGAGCGGGTCGAAGCAGTCGGTCAAACATCCAAAGGCATCATGAAATTCCGAATCGAACGTAAAGTCGATATTCGTAGCCTTGCAATTTTGACCCGACAATTTTCGACTCTCCTCGGTTCAGGCGTTCACCTCTCTGAAGCGTTGAACGTCTTGGTGGAACAGATCGAAGAAAAACGACTCGAAGTCATCTTCCGAGATGTTCGGGAACGTATTGTTTCCGGTGCTGGCCTTGCAGATGCCATGAGCCTTCACCCTGCGGTCTTCAGTGACCTCTACATCAATATGGTCAGAGCTGGAGAGGCGAGTGGAAATCTTGATGAAATCCTCTACAGCCTTTCCGAATACCTCCAGAAACAGGCCAGTCTTCGTGGAAAACTCTCTGCGGCGCTGACCTACCCAGCCATCATGATGATCGTCGGCCTCGGTGTCGTCATTTTCCTGATGACTTTTGTTGTTCCGAGGATCACAGAAATGCTGGTGCAAAAGGACAACGCCCTGCCATGGGCCACGGAAGTCCTCATCATGATCAGTGACGCCTTCAAGGCATACTGGCTGCTCGGCCTCGGAGCAATTCTCGCGTTCCTGATCTCCCTCGAAGGCTTGAAGAAAACTGAAAAGGGCCGATTCGCCTATGACCGGTTTCTCTTGAAGGTCCCGGTACTTGGCACGCTCCTGCAGAGATCTGCCATCTCCCGATTCACCGTCACCCTGGCAACCCTTCTCAGAAGTGGTTTGCCTGCACTCGACTCACTGAACATCGTCGGCAAAGTCGTCAACAATGCGGTGATGTCGAAAACCATTGCAGAGATCGCTGAGCGTATTGTTGAAGGTGCGGATATCTCCACCCCACTAAAAAAGTCTCCTCTTTTCCCACCTATGGTCGGCTACATGATCGCCGTCGGTGAACAAAGTGGTGAACTGGAATTAGTGCTCAACAAAATTTCAGAAACATACGAGGAAGAAATCGAACTTTCGATTCAAAAACTGACGGCGATGATCGAACCCATCATCATCGTTCTTCTCGCCGTGGTGGTGTCATTCATCATCTTGGCTGTGCTGCTGCCATTGCTGCAGTTCAACAACACTTGATTCAAAAGAAGAGAGAGGGCCTTGAGCCCGGAAAAACTGGAGGAAACATGAATAGTCCAAAATGGAACCGCCATGAAGACGGATTCACTTTGATCGAACTGATCGTGGTGATTGCCATCATCGGCATCCTCGCGACCTTCGTTGTGCCCAATGTCATGGGCAGAACCGACCAGGCAAAAGTTGCCAAGGTCAAACAGGATTTCAAAGCTCTGGATACCCAGTGCAAGATGTTCAAGATCGATCACGGTCGTTACCCCGACTCCATCGATGAACTCCTGAACCCTCCGCAAGACTTCAATGGCAACACCAATGATTACCTCGACAGCGAGCCCCTCGACCCATGGACCAACGAGATCTACTTCTTCGAGATGATCGACGGGCGTCCCGTCTTTGTCAGTCTGGGTGAAGATCAAACTGAAGGTGGTGAAGGCTACGCTGCAGATCTTTACTCCGACGAGAGTAGCAATTCGGGGAGATTCTAGTTCATGGATCCTCGGAATCGCACTTCTGGCTTTACCATCATTGAGTTGATCGTTGTGATCGCCCTGTTGGGCATCATCGCCAGCGTTGTGGTTCCGAATCTGGACAACCTCTCCCCCCGTTACAAACTGCGGTCAGCAGCGAGAACTGTCGGACAAACCGTCGCCTGGGCGAGAAGCCTTGGTGGTGGTGTCGGTCGGGAATACGTTCTTCGTTATCGACTCGAAGACAGCACAGTCGAAATTTTGCTACCACCACCACCGGATGAAGATCCAGATCTCGATTTTGACCAACGTGAAGGTCTTGGCCCGGAAACCCTCCCGGATGGCATTGAGATTTCACAAATCATTCATCCAGATGGCAATCGGGATGATTATGGGACTGTCGACTTTGTCCTCGACAAGTATGGTTCTTCCGGTTCTCACATTGCTGTTCTCACGAACGAAGACGATGAGAGTATCGGTGTCTACTTCCAAGCCATCCTTGGAACAACCGATTACGTACCCGGTAAAGATGCGGCGTTTCCTCAATGGTAACTCCTGACCGAAACACTGCAGCTGACCACGGATTCACCCTCGTCGAGTTGGTGATGGCTGTGGCGATCATCAGTGGAGCATTTCTGACGATCCTCGATTTGCGAGTCAAGGCTCTCGATGATGCCTTCGAGTACAACAGCCAACGTCTGGTCAATCGCCTCGCTCGACAAAAGCTCGACGAGATCGCTTTTGGTCTCGAAGAAAATACATCCGGCAATCTGGAAGTACCTGGTAAAGGGGACGCTGGAGACTGGCCCTGGAATGTCGAAATCATCAATGAATCGACTACCGACATTGGTCCGCGAGTCCTCATGATCACATTGACTCTTGAATACCCTGCTGTTTTTGGGGGTTCAAACTCAAGTTCTCAAGAAGACCTTGAGTCGGTCACCTTCTCCACTCGCGTTCTCACACAGGAGGGCGAAGCCCTCTATGACTATGCAGGACAAATCATCGACATGACCAATGAAGGGAGTTTCTGATGTCCCGTAATTCAGAAGGCTTCACTCTCATTGAGCTCGTCGTCGTCCTCGGAATTTTTGGACTCGTCATGCTGGCGAGTTACACGATTTTAGAAACGACCATCGAAGCTGATCGAAGAGTTCACGAAGCAACGATGACTGGCAAGGTCGGCGAAGCGATTCTCAGTCAAATGCGGCGAGATCTCCAAGGCACCATTTGGCGCGGTCTCGGTGAAAATATTTTTCGTGGCGAAAGTCGTGGAGAAGATGAGTCAGCCGAAGATACGATCGACTTCCTGACAACCTCACCCATTCCTGAGCCAACGGAAACCATCACCAGCTATACCGGTGAAGTGAGTTCCGTCGGTTATGCACTCAAGTCTGGCGAAGACGGTGATTTCATCCTATTTCGCAGAGTCGCCTGGGACATGGATATGGATCCCCTCGATACCGGCGATCGCACGGCCATTTACGACCGGGTCAAAGCGATGGATTTCCGTTTTCTGGATGCAGAAAACAACTGGGTTGGAGACTGGGATTCCTCCAGCCTCTTGCCGGAAGTCAATGAATCCGATTTCCCCTTCCTCGATGAGGAAGAAAGAATTGAAGCTGAAGAAGCTGCTCTCGCCGAGAACGATCCCAATTCCGGCGGGACGACGACCACTCCGAATGCAGGAACGGGTGCAGATATCGACCCGGCGACAGGTGAGCCGATTCCAGAGGAGCCTTTGCCGATCCCAATTCCCCGTGCAGTCGAAGTCATTCTTTATCTTCATTACGGAGATGAACGTGGACGAATCCTCGATTCCTCTGGAAATCCTCTAATGGAGGTATTTTCAACGGTGATTCCGTTGATCGTCACCGACCAACTTCTGCTTCCGGACCCGGAGGAGGTCCTCGGAGAAGATCTGCTCGGAAACTTTTAAATTTGAGTTGTGAGGGGCCTCCGGAAGGATGGCACGAACCGGATTGCGTGATCCCCAGGTTCGAGTCACCGGAGGCCCCGGTTTTTTGGATTGACAGCCCCTCTCGCAGTGTGCCAGTTCCGCACACCACTTCTCCCCATACAGTCCTCCTGAGCCATTTCCTTGGCAATTCACACCATCCTTGCCCGTTCCAACATTGGCACCGCAGTTGCTCTTCATCCGGCAGGACAGAGGCTTCTTTTTCGGTTCGGATCCGTGAGACCTGATTCTGAACCATGGAGGCCCCTCACTTGGTTAAATGACCTCTTCTGCCCCAAAAGAGCAGGATGGTCGAGGTAGACAGTTGCCGGCGTCCGATCTAGAATCCGGGCTTGTAGTTGATCCGGAACGTCTTGAATCCCAGCAGGATGCTCGGGCCCTGACCCGCCTTTCACTGGATCGGTTCCATGGTGAAACAGTTCTCTCCGGGGAAGTCGAGAGATCTGAAGCCCATGGACCCACTCCGATGTAGGATATGCAGGGTGTTGCCACTACTGGTAATCCGACCGGTGAACTGACTCAAAAAAGAACAGTCTCAGGAAAGAGATGGAACGCATGAACCCTCTCAATAACCTTCGCCCGAATCCCCTTCAGCTTCAGCTTCGGGGATCCAGCCCACTCTTGTCTCTTTGGGTCTGCCTGGCCTTGTTGCCATTGATCGGATGTCATGGAAGTGGTGACTCGATTCCGAACATCAACAATGCCGCAGCATTCCTTGAGGATGACTCCGTTGTTCGTGGTCCAGGAATGGTCACTCCTCGTTACGGTCACACCGCAACGGTTCTGGGAGATGGCACAGTACTGATCGCCGGAGGAACCGACGAACGCCACCTGACTTCCCTCGATTCTGCCGAGGTCTTTGACCAGGGTGCAGGGGTCGACTTCGGAGATCCGATTCCCGAGACAATTTCAGGCGACTTCATCGATACAGACGTCGATGGCGACATCATGACTCTGAGTCAGGGTGGACGCATCTTCCATACCGCCACACTGCTTCCCGATGGAAACGTGCTGCTCTGTGGAGGAACTGGTGACGCTCTCTTTGCTCAAGCCTACGAAGTCTCTGAAATCTACGACATTAGCAGCCGTAAGTTTGGTCCGGATGAACTGTCGATTGAACCCGACCTCGGAACTCCTCGTTTCCGTCACTCTGCCACCCTTCTGCCAAACGGTAAGGTGCTGGTTGCCGGAGGACAGGAATCCAGAAACGAAACCATCATTGATCCAAACTTTGCACCTGGGCAGCCTGGCTTCC
>NZJA01000124.1 GCA_002691835.1 Planctomycetota bacterium | reverse complement strand
ACACAACTATGTCTGTAATTCTAGTTTCAGGGTACTGTCCTTCTTCATTTTTCTCAAATGATTTGACCATGTCAAGAGCGCACAGCAAGCCTGCCGAGACTCCAGTTAGGGCTTCCATTTCGATACCTGTTCGAGTTTCCCACTCTGGTTCTTCTCGGAAAGGTCGGGATTGAAGATTGGCTGACAGGAATCGTCTCTTGCCTCGCATGGTGTGGATTTTTCCTTCTGCTGCTGATTCCGGTATGGAAAAGAGGCACTCTTCGGTACACAGGGGTGGGAATATGATGCGATACCTGCGGCTGTATCGACAATTTTTGTCCTTCTCTTTCAGCCGATCCCTCGAGTACCGTCTCGATTTCTGGTTTCGAGTCATCATGGATTGCTTCTTCTACATCGTGGAGATCGCATTTTTCATGGTCATCTACCAGCACACCGAAATACTCGGCGAATGGACTTTCGATCAGACCCTGGTCTTCGTCTGCGGCTTCCTCCTCGTCGATGCCATCCATATGACCGTTTTCAGCAACAACATGTGGATCTTGCCCAGCTATGTGAACAAGGGCGATCTGGATTATTATCTGATTCGCCCGGTATCCTCACTCTTCTTCCTCAGCTTGCGGGATTTTGCGGCCAACTCGTTTCTGAATCTCATTATCGCCGGTGGCTTGCTCATGTGGTCATTGATGAGATACCCCGATCCCATCCCGCCGGTGAACCTGCTCTGGTATCTGTTCCTGTTGGTGAATGGAGCGATTCTCCACTACACCCTACAGATGTTTTTCGTCATCCCCGTCATATGGCTTCACTCCAATCGGGGATTGACCAATGCATTCTTCTCAACCACCAAACTGGGTGAACGTCCCGACAAGATCTATCCCAAATGGACACGCAGAATATTGCTCGTGGTGTTTCCGTTGCTGCTGATGGCTGCAGTCCCTGCAAAAGTGCTCTTCGAGGGACCAGGCCCAGAGCTGATCGGCCTGACTCTGGGTGTGAGTGCTTTCTTTTTCCTGTTGATGGTCGCCTTCTGGAACTTCGCCCTGCGTCACTACTCCAGCGCTTCATCCTGAAAAAGAAGGCTCCCGCAACAAAGTCGCGGGAGCCTAGCGGGTCACTGCCACCCATGGGGTGGCCCTGATGTCAAAAAATTATATGAACTCGGTCGTTCCGGGTGTTGGAATCACAACTGCCGGAGCCTTTCCAAATTCATAAGCAGGCGGACACAGGTCGAGCTGGCTATCTGAAACCTGCTCCCAGGTCAGAGCCTTGCCGGTATAGGCCGACATTCTACCCATGATGGAAACGAGTGTACTGTTGCACATATACTCCCCATCATTGATCTGAGAACGCTCACCCTTCACAGACCGAAACAATTCGGCCCACTCTGCGTCATACATATCGAGGTCTTCAGAAGATCCCTTGTAACGCCACTTCACTTCACCCGAAATTTTGTGCGATTGGATCGCCGCGGTACCACGGGTTCCATAGACAAAATCACTGACGTTTCCATCAGCCCCACTCCATTGACGACAAGAGTGGAACAGCTTTACACCACTCTCCCATTCAAAGACACAATTGAAGTGATCGTAGATATCACCCCACTTCTCATCCGTTCTTCTGGATCGACCGCCACTGGCTGTGCACTTTACAGGCGGGACATCTTTCATAGCCCACATGATCTTGTCGATACCATGGATACTCTGCTCAGTGATGTGATCACCGCTGAGCCAGTTATAGTAGTACCAGTTTCGAATCTGGTACTCCATGTCACTCCAGTCATCCTTGCGGCCGTTGTACCAAAGCTCACCGGTGTTGTAGGTGCTTTGGAGATTAACGATGTCGCCAATCGATCCATCATGGATCCGATCAATCGTTTCCTGTTTGGATTTCTGGTATCGGTAACAAAGACCGCTGACCACTGTCAGATTCTTTTCCTTGGCTTTTTCACAGGCTGCCCTGACTCTTGCCACCCCCATAGAATCAGTAGCGATGGGTTTTTCTGCGAAGACATGGACCCCCTCCTCTACTGCTTTCTCAATCTGCTGTGGGCGGAAATGAGGCGTCGAGGCGAGAATCACGACATCACAATTCTTGATGACGTTTTCGTAATTATCAAATCCTGAAAATTTCATCTCTTCGCTTACCTGAATGCGGTCAGCGTGCTCCCCATCGAGCAAATTTTGATGAGAACTTTCGACCCTGTCCATGAAGAGATCGCCCATGGCGACGATGCGAACCCGAGGTTCAACATTGAGGGCGTTTGTCGCGGCTCCTGTTCCTCTGCCTCCACAACCGACTAGCCCAACTCGAATCTCGTCATCGACAGAATTGTGGACGCCTGTCATTTGGGCCTGAACCGAATTCGAAGCCAAGCTCCCAGAAGCCAATGCGGCAAGGAATCCGCCTGTCGTTCCCATAAAAGTGCGGCGATCCAGTGTTGGTTTGTCCGTGTCTTCGGAGCAACTGCTCGCCAAATTCATGTTTTCAATTTCCACGACGAAATCCTCTCATCTCGGAGTCCGGAGCCCCCGGACTTTTATTATGGTACTGACCTTGAATCGCCTTCACCAGTACCGGTCGTTCCTCTGAGATCTATCTGACCCGGCATGACACCCCATCGTTGTTTCTTCTCGGGCTGAGAATACAAGCATTCGATCGCCACTGGGCTTCCCCCCAATCCAGGGATACCGTCCGGAGGCCAATGCCCGGGGACAGAATAGGCTGTCGCATAGGCATCCGCAGTGGCAGCATCCTCTGCAAAAACCGTCACCATTGCAGAGTTCCGAATCCCCATACCGGTTAACGGATTCAGGATATGGCTGTACTTCTCTCCGTCGATCTCCATGTTTCTTTGCGTATCCCCGCTGGTGGCCACCGCTCCAGCAGTTGTCACACGACGGGGACCTGATGGCAGCAGAATTTTCCAACCTGTAGTCGCCGCTGCCGGGGGACCGAAAGCCATGTCACCACCGCCATCCACTAGACTGTGCCGATATCCGGACGCTTGCATGATTTTAAGAGCCTCATCTACGGCATACCCCTTGGCGATCCCTCCCAAATCAATATCGATGGCCACCTCTGACAGTCCCGCATATCCGCCGTCTAATTCAATAAATTGCATTCCCGTTTGACGACGTGCCTGCTCGAGATCTGAATCAGTGGGCAGCCTTTTCGCCAGAAAACAACGGCGCCAAAGTCGGGTCAGTGCACCCATTGAAATATCGAAACGCCCTTGAGTCTGTTGATGAATCTTGACACTTTTCTGAAGAAGATTCGCCAGATCAGCACTGACGGGAACCATCTGCTCATGGGGAGCAGATTGACACAAAGTGCGGATTTCACTTTCCCGATTCCAGTCAGAAGCCACGACTTCGATCTCATCTACCCGATCGAAGGCCTCTTTGGCGGCAATCGCAGGATTTCCGCCTTTATCCGAATAGACCACAATCCTGAACAACGTTCCCATCGCCGAATGACGATACTCGCTACGAACTAAAACATCCGAATCTTGGACCTGTTTGATCTGGGAGGCCCGCTGGTGCCCTGCGCAGCCGGACAACAGCCCCAGCAGCAGCAACAGAGTCATGCTCCAATGGTCCCATGAAGCAGCGGCAGACGTCTGGATGTGGGATTCCGTGTAAGCCATCATGTCCCTACTTTTAGACACCAGGGAGCCCGGGATCACCCCCTGGGTCTGCCCAACAATTAATTGATCAGATCACCATTGATCAGATCATCGTACCCCGAAAGGCCAATCTTGCTGACCATCATCCTGCTGGCCCTCCAAATCAACATCACTCATCCAGCTCCCCCGGTCGACGATTCTGCGAAGGCTGAAATAATAAGTTCCTATCAAGAAAAGTTACCCGGCACAGACCTTACGATCGACTGGATAGCTATTCCGGTAGGTGAAGTCGGATATCCCAGTGAAATGGAACTCGGCTCACCGACTGAAGAGACCGACCGCAAGGAAGATGAAGGACCCGTCTGGAAGTTTCGTCCTGAACCATTTTGGATGATGAAGTTCGAAGTCACCTGGGATCTCTATTATGAGTTTCTCAAAGAGTACCGAATCTCCCAAGACCGCAGGCTTGATCCCTCGACCGCCTCCTCGGCGATATGGGCAGACGCTGTCAGCATTCCAACACCACTCTGGGAACAGGATGCCCGCCCCATTATGGAAGGGCTTGGAACCTCTGGAGGTTTTCCGGCGGCTGACATCACCCAATTCGCAGCCATGCAATTCTCGAAATGGCTCTCAAAGAAAACAGGACAATTCTTACGGCTGCCGACAGAAGCGGAGTGGGAGTACGCCGCCCGCTGTGGCAAGAATACTGCGTATTCATTTGGTGATGACTCCGCTGAACTCACAAAATATGCGTGGATTTTTGACAACAGTGAATACGAGGATGAAGACGCAGGATTTCCAGGACTCGGCGCCGGCTATCGAAAAGTGGGAACGCTGAAACCGAATCGATGGGGAATCCATGATCTCTACGGAAACGTGGCCGAATGGACCCTCGATCGATACTCGGAGGACGCCTACCAAAGTCGAGCACAAAAACCGCTGACCTCCGCTGAGGCTGTCGTCTGGCCCGAAAAAATCTGGCCTGCTGTCGTCAGAGGTGGATCTTGGCAAGATGACAGTGACCGCTGTCGATCTGCCGCCAGAACTCCATCTACTTCAAAATGGCAAAAGAGAGATCCCCAGATTCCGAAGAGTGTCTGGTGGTGTACCGATGCATTTCATGTCGGTTTCCGACTGATCCGCCCCGCTAGCCCTCCCGATCAACCCATACGCTGGTGGGATCCAGAGATTTCCTCGATCCAGAGAAAACTGAAAAGTGGTTATAAGGAATTAAGAGTCCCCTTGGGGAACCCTGCTCCAGTGGAGAAAGAATGATCCGACTTCAATTCCTGTGGGCCATACTGTGGATGGTTTTCCCCGCCAGTCTGATTGGCCAAGATTCCAGCAACCAAAGCCCATGGAAAAGAACCGGATCACCAGAAACCTACATTCACCAAATCGAATTACGAGATTCACGGGGCCAAGTCATCTCACCGGACGACCCTTCAGGGCTCCAGCCCGATATGGCTGCAACCTGTGCTCCCTGCCATGATGTTCAAAGTGCCTCGGGTGGACTTCACGGCGGGCAAGGAACCGATGGTCCCAACGGTGAACCGTGGTTTTTGATCGATTCCAGAAGTGGCAGCCGTTGGCCCTTTCATTCGAGATCGTGGCCAGGGTTTTTATCCACAAAAGATCTGGGGCTCACTCAGGATGACCTTCGGAAAAGCCATGGATCATTTGACCCTGGTGGCAGTCATTCCATCAGTGGGCAGAATTCAGACTGCCTGATTTGCCATCTGAGTGGCGAATATCAATTCGAAAAAAGAGATCGTCTCATCCGACAGGGCAAAACTGAGCTCGCTCCTTTTGTAGCGGCAGGGCTCATCGATTCATCGGGGAAAATGCCCTCACACAGGTATGACACATCTGCGAAGGTCACCCTGAACCTTAAAGCAGATGCCGGGCCTTCAGCATGCCTTCATTGCCATTCTGTCAAGCCTGCTGGCTTCGCGGAATCACGTCCCAATTGGACTCACGCGGAAGATGTCCATCTTGCCGCAGGGATGAGCTGTGTCGACTGCCACCGATCAGGCATCGACCACCACATCGTTCGGGGAAAGGACGGCGAATCCCACCCGAGTGGAGTGTCTGTAGAATCTCTCAGTTGCCGGGGCTGTCATCTTCCTGCGGGTGAAGTCGTCATGCATTCTGCTCCCCGACCGGAACACCGTGGTTTGCCTCCTTTTCATATCGAATCGATGACCTGTACGGCATGCCACTCCGGATCACATCCAGATCAGCAAGGTCATAAGATCTGGACCTCCCGAGCACATCAGTTGGGAATCGCAAAACAGGGTCGATCTTCAACTGATGCCCCAGCGATTTACTCCGACATCATTGCAAAAGACGACCAAAATCGTTGGGCTCCTCACTATCAAGCATGGCCCGAAGGATGGATTCGAATTGCTGACGGTGATCAACCCGCCACAGCGATTCCACCAAGTGATCTTCGTACTCCGCTGCGAAGAATCTTGAGAGTTCGATCCCATCTTCTGGAAAAAATCTCTTCGACAACGGAATCTCCTGACAAAGCCGAGCGAAGCCTCTCTGCTTTTTTGGGACAATTGGATCCCCCGGCTGCTCTGGTCACAGCAGGACAAGCATGGGAAAAAGCACCTGGAGATCTTCTGAAACCTATTGATCCAACCCTTGATCAAGCACTTGCCAAACCTGTGGACTGGAAAATCGGTCATCCAGTGAGACCCGCGGCGATGTCACTTGGAATCAACGGCTGCAGTGACTGCCACTCCACAGAGAGCGCATGGCCAATGTTGAACAGCCATCCGAATCCTTTCATACCCATCACCTCAGCCAATGCAGGGGTTCACACAAAAAACAATCCCGACAACGATCACCCCACCTTTGACTCCAATCTCTGGAATTTCTGGAAGGTTCTATTCAGCGGAAGAGATCTGGCTAAATTCTATTTTGGAGGGTGTGCATTTTTGGCATTACTCGCTTCGCTGAATATGCTGTTTCGATCATGGGACAGGAGCGGGTCATGAAAAACTGGCGCCGGTTCATCATTCCGCTACTAATCCTGGCAATGCTGACATCGATTCCAGGTATTCCTATCGGTGTCGATCTGAGGGGGTATCCCCTGCTGATTCATCTGGGGGTCGGAACCGTCCTGTCCGGACTGCTGGCCTTGGCACTCCTGATTCCCCATCGAAGAGAAGGAAGACTGACAGCCGTTGCCTGGCTCCTGATCAGCGCTGGCCTCATGGCATTGGTCGTACCGATGCTAGGCTGGGTTTCCAGTGAAGCGAGTCACCGGTGGCTGGAAGCCCATGGCTGGCTCTCCATCGGTGGACTTGGACTACTCGGTTTTTCTGCCGCGAACAAACAGCCAGCCCAGCACTAAAGAGATCCTCAGCAACCTTACATGTTTCGCCGGTATCGACCACCCACCTCGTAGAGGGCTGCACTGATCTGGCCAAGACTGGCGACTCGAACCGTATGCATCAACTCTCTGAAGATGTTCTCCCCGGATAATGCAACCTGTTGCAGCTTTTCAAGGGCAGGACCGCTTTCGTTCGCATGTTGTTCATGGAACTGAGCGAGATCAACGATTCGCTGATCCTTCTCATCAGTAGACGATCTTCTCAGTTCAATTTCCATGTCTGGTTCTTCAGCACCTTCAGGGCGCAAGAAGGTATTGATGCCAATAATCGGCAACTCACCAGAATGCTTGCGATGTTCATAAAGGAGTGACTCTTCTTGAATTTTTGACCGCTGATATTGACGCTCGAGAGCCCCAAGAACACCACCCCTATCATGAAGCCGTCGAAACTCATCGAGCACTGCCTTCTCTACCAGTTCAGTCAATTCATCCGTCACGAATGAACCCTGCATCGGATTATCATTTTTTGCGAGACCCAACTCTTCAGCAACGATCAGCTGGATGGCCATCGCCCTTCGTACTGATTCAGTCGTCGGTGTGGTGATGGCCTCATCGTAAGAGTTGGTGTGCAGGGAGTTACACTGATCGTAATAAGCCATCAGTGCCTGGAGAGTGGTCCGAATGTCGTTGAAATCAATCTCCATGGCATGGAGTGAACGCCCGGAGGTCTGAATGTGGTATTTCAGTTTCTGGCTGCGTTCATTCGCACCGTAGAGATCTCTCATGATGACTGACCAAAGACGGCGAGCCACACGACCTAATACCGAGTACTCAGCATCGAGACCGTTTGAGAAGAAAAATGAAAGGTTTCTCGCAAAGTCGTCGACGTCCATTCCCCTGGATCGATAGTACTCGATATACGTCAATCCGTTGGCAAGGGTAAATGCCAATTGGGTAATCGGGTTCGCTCCTGCTTCCGCAATGTGGTAACCGCTAATCGAAACCGAATAGTAATTGCGAACCTTCTCGTCGATAAAGTACTGCTGGATATCACCCATCATACGCAGAGCAAAATCAATGCTGAAGATGCAGGTGTTCTGAGCCTGATCCTCTTTGAGGATATCAGCCTGTACAGTTCCTCTAACATTCTGAAGAACGAATTTTTCGATCTCCAACTTCGTTTGGGCATCGGGTTCTTTACCGTTTTCTTGGCGATACTTCTCCACCTGTTGATCGATGGCAGTATTAAAAAACATTGCCAATATCATTGGAGCAGGGCCGTTGATCGTCATCGAAACCGATGTGCTTGGAGCACAGAGATCAAACCCGTCGTAGAGTTTTTTCATGTCATCGAGAGTGCAGATACTGACGCCACTCTCGCCCACTTTGCCGTAGATATCGGGCCGGCGATCGGGATCTTCTCCATACAAGGTGACAGAGTCAAATGCCGTCGAAAGGCGATGGACTGTTTCGCCTTTACAGAGGTAATGAAAACGGGAATTTGTTTTTTCCGGAGGGCCCTCACCTGCAAACATTCGCTTTGGGTGTTCATCTCTTCTACGGAAGGGGAAGACTCCCGCTGTAAAAGGGAAGTGCCCTGGAAGATGCTCCAGTTGCAACCAGCGGATTAAATCTCCCTGCCCCTCAATTTTCGGAAGTGCCACCCTCGACAACTGAGTTCCAGCGAGGGTTTCCACATGAAGAGGCTCACTAATTTCTCGATCCCTGATTTTAAAGATCAGCTCTTCCCCTGAGTAGGCCGACCTGATCTCTGGCCAATCTTTAAGCAAGCGGCGAGCTTCAGGTGAGAGCTTCTCTTCCAACTCTCTCGCTTTTTGAATCAGAACTTGCCCCTGGTCCTCATCGACCAAAGTGGCACTGCGGTCCAACGATTCGATATCGGAAGCTAACTGGGAGTCTGACTCAACCACTCGGTGGTATTCCTGAATCGTCTGAATAATCTCAAGCAGATAACCACTACGATCGGCAGGGATCACCGAAGGGCGATCTTCGCCAGAAATGCTCAAACGCGAAGTGGGAACTTTCCAACTCTCATCATTTTCACCGAGGTGATTCAGAAGGTACCGGTAGAAAGTCTCAACACCGGAGTCATTAAAATGACTGGCAACAGTCCCAAAAACCGGAAGTTCTTCATCTGTGATTTCGTGATCAAAGACTTTTCGACTGCGACGATACTGCTTGCGAATATCTCGGATCGCATCCCGAGCTCCTGCGCGGTCAGATTTATTGAGGACGATGGCATCGGCGTAGTCAATCATGTCGATTTTTTCGAGTTGGCTCGCTGCACCATATTCCGGAGTCATCACGTAGACGGATAAATCTGCGATTTCAGTGACTCTGCTATCCCCCTGACCGATCCCTGACGTTTCCAATAGTACGAGATCGAAGTCATCTTGGCTCACTTCGTGAATCGCACCGATGATCGCTTCAGGAACCTCGACTCCACTCGATCGTGTCGCAAGGGACCTGACGTAGGCTCTGGGATGATCACAACTGTTAATGCGTATTCGATCGCCAAGGAGAGCTCCTCCAGTACGCCTCTTTGTCGGGTCCACACTGACGATGGAAAAACGACGATCTGGAAAATCCTGAAGGAATCGACGAAGAAGCTCATCCGTCAGGGAGGATTTTCCTGCCCCGCCGGTTCCAGTAAGTCCAATAACGGGAATTTTTCGTTGGCCCGATTTCTCTGTCTCACCCAACTCTACGCGGGTAATCCTTTGCGGCAGGCGATCTCCTCTGACTGGCTGACCATTCAGTTGACCACAACGAGCCAGCATGTCTTGGGCCATGCCTTCAAGGCCCAGATCTCGACCCTCTTCAGGTGAGTAGATTCTTTCTATCCCATAAGAGTGCAGAGCTTCAATCTCTGAAGGAATGATGACTCCACCGCCACCTCCGAACAGTTTGATCCAGGGAGCACCCTTCTCTTGGAGGAGATCATGCATAAATCGGAAGAACTCATTGTGACCACCCTGATAGGAGGAAACTGCAATCCCATCCGCATCTTCCTGAATCGCCGTGTTCACAATTTCTTCAGCACTACGGTTGTGCCCCAGATGGATCACTTCCGCACCCTGATCCTGCAGCACGCGCCGAATGATGTTGATCGATGCATCATGGCCGTCAAACAGGCTCGCTGCCGTGACAAAACGGGCGGGACGCATGGCTCCTCCAGATCCTTCGAGAGTCGAAATTGCGGGAATCTTGCCGATTCCCAATTTCATATCATCGAAGGTGAACCCCGGAAGTTCAAGTCGAGCCGAGGGGTATTTCGAAGAAGTATGGGTAATACCGCCCCCTGAAAGGGGCCGAATTCAGGATTCGTTGCGTTCTTCGTGCCTGGAGCCGTTGTACCCAAGAATTTTGACCTTGCTGTCAATTTGGGTTTTCAGATGCACTGGTCGCCCCCACAGCTTTTCAAGGTTTTCGAGGGTCCGCCGGGCATAGTCCATTTTCAGGGGGGTTCCGGTCCAGCGATGATCCAGTAGCAACTCACCGCGATTACCGTAATTCCCATCGACCACCTCGATTTGAGGACGCCCGGAATTGGCCAGTTGATCGAGAAGCTTATTTTTTACTTCCCGAAAATCGCGACTCTCCATCACATACTGCGATTGTGCACGATCAAATTTATAGGTGTAAAGATTCTGTCGAACAGCAAAGTCCTCTGTCAAAAATTCGTCAATGAAGGTGATGTCATTGTGGGTAGAACGAACTGAGTAAATTTTCTCCATGCCTTTATTGTGGTTCAAATCCCAGTCATTTCGACCATGAACATCGTGGCATGATTCCCACTCTGCACCGTACTGACCCGCATTCCATCGTCTTTCAATATCTCGGAAGAGTTCAATCCCCAATTTGTACGGGTTTAATTTCCCAGACCCGCCACCCATGGTTCCCGCATGGTGGTCTGCATAATCCACCAACTCACTCGCATCGAGAATTCCACCTGTCATGATTTTGGAGTGCCAAAACGAGGCCCACCCTTCATTCATGATCTTCGTCATTCCCTGAGGAGCAAAATAATATGCTTCATCACGAACGATCGCGAGAACGTCTCTTTGCCATGATTGCAATCTACCGTGATGTAACAGGAACAGAAGAATGTCTTTCTGTGGATCCTGTGGGAAGCTCTCTGTTTTCTCGATTTGATCGAGTACCGCCTGCTTCTCCTTTTCGATGACATCCGGTGGATTGATGAAATCTTCCATGTAAGCGCGTGTTGAAATCCGATTCCCCTGGGCTTCTTGTCTACCTTTTGCCCTCTGCTCTTCAGTCACCGACTCTTTTTCAGAAAAGTAAGGGGAATGAATATCGATGAGGTTTTCTACGGAAAGGCAAACATCGATGAATTGCTCGACCGTATCTTTGCCGTGTTCATCGATGTAGCGATTGATTCTTACTGCATGGTTTGCAATCGTATCAACCATCTTCCGGTTGGTTTGACCGAACCAAGCATTGTTTTTGAAGAAATCGCTGTGCCCATAAACATGGGACATGACCAGCTTTTGATCCACTAATGGATTGCAACGCATCAGGTATGCGTAACATGGATCATTATTGATCACCAATTCGTAGATCTTGGCCATGCCGTAAGAATACTGCTTCTGAAGCTCTTCAAACTGCATGCCCCAACGCCAGTGAGGATACCGAACAGGAAATCCTCCATAAGCAGCGATCATGTTCATTTCATCGTAATCGACCATCTCGAAGAGTACTTCGAAGAAGTCGAGTCCGGAATCGACAGCGACCTGTCGAATCGTATCTTTCCACTCCACCAATTCAGGAGTCAGGTCACGATCATGAAACATGTCAGTGCCCCTTCCCCAGAAATGTTTTTATGGAGGGCAAAATCTCGTCACGGGAGTTGATTTCCGAGAGCAGAACTTTTTCATGCTCTTTATATTCTTTGCGCAGGTCTTTAATGAACTGACCACTCCCGTAGGCACTTTTGACTTGGCCGTAGCAAAAGACATTAACGGCTGGAAGCAACTCTTGATTCAATAACTCCAGGCATTGGGTCGTATCATCACCACCCCAGTTGTCACCATCTGAAAAATGGAACAGATAGACATTCCAATCTTCCGGAGAAAACTCTTTGCGAATCAAATCTCTCGCAAGGGTGTATGCACTAGAGATTTTTGTTCCACCTGATTCCCGAATATGAAAAAAGGTATGTGGGTCGACAACCTTGGCCTTAGCGTCATGAATAATGTATCGAGTTTCAAGATTTTCGTACTGACTTTTCAGCCAGGTATCGAGCCAGAATGATTCGATACGGACGATTTCTTTCTGCTCGTTCCCCATCGATCCTGAAACATCCATCATGTACAAAATGACCGCATTTGACTGCGGGACCTTTGTGGTATTCCAGGAACGGTAACGACGATCTTCGCGGTGAGGAATCACCACAGGGTTGTCTGCACTATATGAACCAGAAGAAATCTGACGCCGCAAAGCCTGTTTAAAGGTTCTGCGGAAGTGCCTCAAAGACTCGGGACCATTCCGCGTGATCCCGGTGTACTTGTCTTTTTCAACGAGAATGCTGCTCGAACCGCGCGGCTCAATATTGGGAAGTTCGAGTTCTTCACCGAGAATCTCTGCAAGTTCTTCCAGATCAACATCGACCTCGAGAACATGCTCTCCGGGCTGATCACCAGCCTCCGGCCCCGGCTCCGCCTGCTCACTGCCCAGCGGATCGCCTTCTTCCCCATCACCCTGCCCGACTCCGCCCTGTTCTTCTTGGCCAAATCGGAAGTTAGGAAGGTCAATCTGAGGCAGGGGAACACTGACAGATTTCTTCCCTTGTCGAGTGATGAGCTCACCCTGGGAAACGTACTGCTTCAGGTTTTCCCTGATTTTGCCGCGAACGATCTTTCGAAAGCGATTGGCATCAGGATCGATCTTGCGCATGTGCATGACCTCTCAAGACTAGGTCGCG
>NZJA01000123.1 GCA_002691835.1 Planctomycetota bacterium | reverse complement strand
GTGAGTGACATCCTGCGAGTTATTCGTCGCGGAAACGTGGTCAGGATATCTCAGGTTGGAGCTTTTGGGGCGGAAGTCCGTGAGTACGAGGTTACCGAAAACCAACTTGTGGTCGGCAAGAAGATTCGTGATCTGAAACTTCCCAAGGCCAGCATCATAGGGGCTATTCAGCGCAAGAGTGAAGCCGGAGAAGAAATTAGAACCGCAGGAGGAGACACGGTCATTCTTGCCGGTGACCATGTGATCATTTTCGCCTTGCCGGAAGCGGTGGAGGCCATTGAGAAGTTGTTCACACGCAGGAGAGGCTTTCTCCGTTGAGGTATCGGTCGATTTTTGCAGTACTCGGGCTGTTGCTGCTTGTCCTGTCCGGACTGATGTTGATCCCGTTAGGAGTGGCGTGGCTTCTCGATTCGGAGGAAGAGTATCCGGCATTCATCCTGTCGAGTGTGGTGACTTTTCTCGTCGGTGGACTTCTTTGGTTGTTCAATAATAAGACCATTGGAAACTTGAGAGCACGTGAAGCTTTTGCGGTGGTGGGTTTAAGCTGGCTTCTCGCCAGCTTTTTTGGCGCTCTGCCATTTTGGTTTGCCCCTTCAGGTATTCCCTCGTTGCTCAACGCCTGTTTTGAAACGATGAGTGGTTTCACAACCACTGGTGCGACGATTCTCAGGGATATCGAGGCCCTGTCGCCTGGATTGCTGTTTTGGCGAAATCTGACGCAGTGGTTTGGAGGAATGGGTTTCGTTCTTCTGACACTCGCGGTGATGCCCCTCATCGGTTCAGGAAGCGTGCATATGTTTCGGGCAGAGGTTCCGGGGCCGACAAAAGAAAAGCTGACACCACGAGTGACGCAAACAGCGCTCTACCTATGGGGGATCTATACTCTGTTCACGGTAGTGGAGATATTGCTGTTGCTGCCTGAACTGGATTGGTTTGATGCCACAACTGTGGCATTGAGCACTCTGTCTACAGGTGGATTTTCGACTTACAACATGAGTATCGCCTCGTTTAACAGTGCCTATGTAGATGCTGTCGTGACCAGTTTCATGCTGATTGCTTCCGTGAACTTTGTTTTGCATTTCAGGTTTCTTTTTCAAGGCCAGTTAAAAGCCTTTAGCGATGGCGAATGCAAGTTTTTCTTCACGGTCGCTATCTCAGCGATGCTTTTTGTTGCCTTCTTGCTTTACAACACGAGCGTTTTTCCAGCGAAGCTCGATAATCCGGAAGCCTATTCGACATTTACCGATTGTTTCAGATTGGCGAGCTTTCAGGTTGCGACGCTATTTTCTGGCTGTGGTTTTGTTACGGCGGACTTCGACCATTGGCCTAATGCATGTCGAGTCTTACTGGCAGTATTGATGTTGATAGGTGGGTGCGCAGGCTCAACGACAGGCGGAGTCAAAGTTATTCGATTTATGATGCTGATAAAGTTCAGTCTTCGGGAAATCGCTCTGCTGGTTCGGCCTCAAGCAGTGATTTCCTTGAAGCTCAACGAGAAAAATGTGGAACGGGAAATCGTTTCAAGAGTGTTGGGCTTTTTGGCACTTTGGATGTTGTTGTTTCTTCTTTCAGTGTTTCTGTTGGCTTTTATTCTTGACCCATCCACCTCCGAGCAAGCCGGCAGTATGGACCCCGGAAAAAGCCAGGTCGTGGCTGGTGCACTGGAAGATGATCTCCTGCTGACAGCTTTTGGGGCGACGCTTTCGACTTTGGGGAATATTGGTCCCGGTTTTGGCGGAGTGGGGCCCCTTGAAAACTACGCAGAGATTCCTTCGCCAGGAAAGATATTGCTGATGCTGCTGATGCTACTCGGCAGGTTAGAAATTTATGCGATCCTGATTTTGTTACTTCCTTTTACTTGGCGTCGATAGAAGCTGTCAGGGCAAGTCAAACAAGAGAATGTCTGACTCCGCATCGGCAGTCAGGAGATAACTCGAGTTGTTTTCTATACAGAAACCATCACTGGTTTGGAGAGTCTGATCTTCGATCTGGATTTCTCCGTGGACCACCTGAATCCAATGTCCTCGATTTGGCTTGAGCAGAACATCCTCAGATTCACCGGCTGAGAATATTCGTCTCTGGATAGTCGCGTCCTGACAGATATGAAGAGCGTCGTCTTCTTGGCTTCCTGAAACGAGCAGTTGCCATTTTCCTCTACGGGCTGCTTCAGGGAAACTTCTTTGATTGTAGCCAGGCTCGATACCTCTTTTGTTGGGCAGTAACCAGATCTGGTACAGATGGGCATTTTCTTCAGCAGCATTTTTTTCGCTGTGTACGATTCCGCGACCGGCACTCATAACCTGAACTTCATCTTTTTGGATGACCCCTGAGCTTCCGGTGGAGTCCTCATGTGAGAGGGATCCGCTGAGCATGATGGTGACGATTTCCATCTCTTGGTGGGGGTGTGATGGAAACCCTGTTTGACCCGCGATTCGGTCTTCATTCATGACACGCAGGCAACGCCACCCCATCCAGTCGGGGTCGTAATATTCTCCGAAGCTGAAAGTATAGCGAGCTTCGAGCCAACCGTAGTCTTGATGGCCTCTTTCGGCTGCAGGGCGAAATTTCAAATGTTCGAAATCTCTTCAAGAAGCCAAGCCATCGTCTCGATTCCTTTTTGGTAATCAGGAAGGTGGAATTTTTCATTCGGCGAGTGGGCATTGTCGTCGGGCAATCCAAGCCCCAGAAGAATCGTGTCCATTCCGAGAGTGGCCTTGAGATCACTGACCACAGGAATTGAACCCCCTTCGCGAATCATCACGGGTGCCTTGCCAAACCCTTTTTCAACTGCTCGCGAGGTTGCATCGAGATAGGGGCTGTTCTGTTCGACAAGGACTGGCTTGGCACCATGGTGACAATGCACATCTATTGTGCACGAATCGGGGCAAATCGATTTCAGATGCGAAATCACGAGAGCAGCGATCTCCTCTGGATCCTGATCGGGGACCAAGCGCATCGACATTTTTGCACTGGCGTGGGCAGGGAGCACAGTTTTTGCGCCTTCACCGGTCCAGCCACTGAGCAGGCCATTGATGTCGAGAGTCGGGCGCGCCCACTTTCGCTCCAACGTTGTGAAACCTTCTTCGCCATGGACTCTGGGAACTTCCAAGTCTTCCCGGAAACCTTCCTCATCAAAAGAAAGCTCTCGCATGGCAGCTCTTTCCTCATCGGAAAGATCACGGACACGATCGTAAAAACCGGGAATGGTAATGTGTCCATTTTCATCTCGCAGGCTACCGAGAATCCGGGTGAGAGCATTGGCCGGATTTTCGACAGCTCCGCCGAATGATCCGGAGTGCAGATCACGGTTAGGCCCTTGAACATGGATGTCCAAGTAGACGAGCCCTTTGAGTCCGACAGTGATGGCAGGCATGCCAGGACCAAACTGTGAACAGTCGGCGATTAATGCAACATCGGCACCGAGTTCATCTTTATGTGATTTGAGATAGGGAGTCAGATTCGGTGACCCGATTTCTTCTTCCCCTTCGATGACAAATTTTACATTGATCGGAAGGCTTCCCCTAGATCTTAAGACACCGCATACGCCTCTGACCAAGGCAAGGGCTTGACCCTTGTCATCCGTGGCACCCCGAGCGACGAGGTTTTCTCCTTCGAGGGTCGGTTCGAAAGCACCATGTCGCCAAAGGTCGAGGGGTTCGGGCGGCTGGACATCATAGTGACCATAGATCAAAAGGGTGGCCGCTCCCTCGGCACCATTCCATTGGGCGAAACAGATGGGGTGGCCCTCAGTTTCATCCAGGCGAGTCTCAAAACCTGCCGAGGAGAGCTCTTCCCTGATCCACTCGCCGGCTTGGCGAACTTCGCCTTTCAGGCTGGAATTTGTCGAAACACTGGGAATTTTTAGCCATTCGATCAGTTTTTCGACATGTATAGACTGCTCTGACGCTAATTGCTGGACTACATCCTTCATATTCTCGTACCCGCTTTCCCGGTCTGCTGGAACACCCGTCATCCAATCCGTAACATAAACTCCAGAGCTTCGGGTTGGGAGTCGTCCCCATGGGATTCTCCACTGAGGTTGCTGAGATTGAGGCATTTGACCCAAGAGCATTTTGGGTCTGGAAGAAAGGAATCAGCCGATGGATATCAGTATCGAGTACTGCGTAAAGTGAAACTACACCCCACAGGCCACCAGTTTGGCGGCCGATCTGAATGAGAAATATGGTGTGGATGTTCGCTTGATTGAAAGTGGCGGCGGCGTTTTTGAGGTGGTGGTCGACGGTGAGTTGGTCTTCAGCAAAAAAGAACTAAGCCGATTCCCGGAGCATTCCGAAATTTATTCTGCAGTGGATAGTCGTCAGAACTAGTCTCTCTGGAACTGCACTGTTTGAAACGAGTAGCATCATGAGTGATTCCCAAGAAGTCATTTTTCAGGTTACCGATGTTTATCGTTCTTACGGAACGAAGGACGTCCTCAAAGGCATCACCCTCGGATTCTTTCGAGGGGCAAAGATCGGCCTGATCGGAATCAATGGCTGTGGAAAATCAACTCTTCTGAAGATCATTGCGGGTGTCGATGATGGCTATGACGGCACAGTCACTTTGGCCAGAGGCGCAACCATTGGGTATGTCCCACAGGAGCCTGCTCTCGACGAGACTAAAACAGTGCGTGAAAATGTTGAAGAAGGAGCCTCAAAGGTTCGCGACCTTCTAGAGGAATACAATTCAGTCACGGAATCATTGGCAACTGAACTCTCCGACAAGGATATGCAGGAAGCCTACGACCGTCTGGCAGAGTTGCAGGAAAAGATTGATGGCAGCGATGCGTGGGAGATCGATCGCCAGATCGACCAGGCGATGCATGCTCTGAATTGCCCTCCGGGGGATTCGATGGTGGCTCATCTTTCTGGAGGAGAGAAACGCAGAGTGGCTCTGTGCAGAACTCTGTTGTCCCATCCTGACATTTTGCTGCTCGACGAGCCGACGAACCACCTGGATGCAGACACGACTGCCTGGCTTGAGCGGCACCTTGCGAACTATGAAGGCACCGTTCTGCTGATTACCCACGATCGATACTTTCTCGACAATGTGGTGGGCTGGATGCTGGAAATCGACCGCGGCAGCGGAACTCCCTTTGAGGGAAACTACAGCCAGTATCTTGAGCAGAAGTCAAAAATGCTCGAGGTCGAGCAACGACAGGAAGATGACCGTCGTAAACAGCTCAATAAAGAACTGGACTGGATTCGCCAGACTCCACGGGCCCGAGCAAAAAAGAGCAAGGCGCGAGTGGAGGCATTCCACAAGCTGCAAGAGCAGGTTTACGAATCTCGCAAGGATATACCGGCGCTGGCCATCCCCTGCGAAACGAAATTGGGAGACAAGGTTCTCAATGTTCGTGGCATGACCAAATCCTATGACGGCCGTGTTCTGTTTGATGACCTCTCCTTCGAGCTCAGGCCTGGGGCTATCGTTGGAGTAATTGGTCCAAACGGTGCCGGAAAGACCACTCTGATGCGCCTGATCGCTGATCAGATCGAGCCTGATTCAGGTAATGTGGAGTTGGGTGCGACAGTAGAGCTGTGCTTTGCTGACCAGAGCCGTCAGGAGTTGGATAACGACAAGACCATCTACCAGAATATTTCAGAAGGCTATGACGTCTTTAAGGTGGGTAAGGTGGAAATCGCCAGTCGAGCCTACGTGGCTCGATTTGGATTTACTGGAGAAGAGCAGGAGAAAAAGGTCGGCGATTGCTCCGGTGGACAGCGCAACCGGGTTCAGATGGCCAAGATGCTCAGGCGCGGCGGAAATTTGGTTATCCTCGACGAACCGACCAATGACCTCGATATCCCCACACTCCGCCTCCTCGAAGAAGCGATGGAGGCATTTCCCGGCTGTGCCATCGTTGTCAGCCACGATCGCTACTTCCTCGATCGTGTTGCCACGAATATTCTGGCTCTGGACGGAGAGGGTGGCGGACGCTTTTTCGAGGGATCTTACGAAGCCTACGCTGAAAAGATTCGTCAAGAGCGGATTGAGCGAGGGGAAGACCCTGAAGCTTCTCGCGGAACTCATCGCCGTTTCGCTTAGGGGTTAAATTTCTCGCAGGAATCGGTCATTTACCAATTTGCGACTTGTCCTCCCACATCATCGCCCGGTAATCTGTCGGGACGCGCCCGAATGATTCGGTTCTGTAGATGGAGCCGTTGACAGGGTGCGAGGGGAGTGACCATTGACTTCAGAAAAATCAAAATTCATCGACTTTCTCACTTTCGGCCTGTTGATGGTGGCTCTTGGCCTCTCAGGTTGCAGTGACAGTAATCGTTCGTCAGTGACAGGTGAGGGTAAACCGAAACCTCCTCCGCCAGAGGATCCGTGCCCACAGCCCCTGGCTTCCTCACTTCAGGTACGGATCAACGAAGTGATGATTGAGAATGTCTTCACTCTCCCGGATGCCAATGGCGAATTCTTTCCATGGGTGGAGTTCTACAACCCGGGCCCTGAGGCAGTGGATCTCGGCGGGGCCTACTTCTCCGATACCATTGGAGATAACCAGAAGTGGGTTTTCCCTTGTCAGTTCCAGGAGACGATCCTGCAGCAGGGTGAGTTTTTGGTACTTTTCTTCGGCGGAGACGGCAACCCGGACGACCTTCACATCGACTTTATGCCGGAGGAGACCGGCAGTCAGGTCTGGGTCCTGAATCAGTCCAGCGACTTCTTTGGCTTTGAAGCGGATGCACTGGGTGCAGATCAGACGGTGGGCCGATTCCCAGATGGGGAAGGCACCATTGAAATCCTCTCCGTTCCGACCCCAGGGACGTCGAACGCAGATCCCGTCGGGCCAGCACTCTTTGTTCGGGGTGATCTCGATTTCGACCTGGATGTCGACGTTGATGATCTCGATCTTCTTTCAGGTCACTTCTCCGGATCACCGATCAGTACCGAGTGTGCCGATCGACTCGACGTCAATGACAATGGAGTGATCAGCGTCAGTGATGTTTCATTCCTGGTGCAGGCGCTTTCCGGAAACCTGACCATCCCCGAACCCTTCCCCCAGGAAGGGGTCGACCCGACCCCCGACAACATCGACTGCGAGGGCCCCTAACGATGAGCTTCGCAAACAAATGCTTCCTGCTGTTCGCCGCCACCTTGGGATTACCGGCCTTGCTGGTATTGAATCACTCTGCCCTGTATGCGGGGGACGCCGATGATTACATCATCGAGGCCAGCTCCACCGTGGTCGAACCGGCAACCACAGGAGAAACCTTCATCACTCTGGATCATCCGGAAGACGTGGAAGCTTTTTCATTCGGCCTCGTCTATGACTCCAACGACATCGATCCTCTCGCTGCGGAGGTCGGTTCTGCTGTTTTGGATGCGACCGGTCCGGCAGGCCCAGACTTTTTCTTTGTCGATCTGATGCCCGCATCGGTTCCGGTGACGGGTAACGGATTAACGGTTGCCTGCATTTTGTCGCTGAGTTTTCCGATCGTCACGATACCGGCCGGGATTCAGCAGGAGATCACCGCCATCACTTTTGACTGTTTGCCCAGCGCCACACCCGGTGCAGAAATCGCCATCGATTTTTCTGACCAGTTGGGGGATCCACAGATTCTTCTGGTGGCCAGCGTCATCGGTCAGGATCAATTTCTGGTGCCATTCTCCGGACTGATTACGGTATTTGAGGAGCCTCCTCCTCCAACGGGGCCGAGTTTTGTTCGTGGCGATGCCAATGGGGATGGCGCTCTNGACATCTCCGATCCAGTACGGATTGGTGTGTACGTGGCAAGAGGGGTCAACCAGCTGGCGTGTCTTGCGGCTGGCGATGTCGATGACGATGGGCTGATCCAACTATCCGATGTGGTTCTCCTGTTGACCTATCTCTTCAGCGATGGCGCTGCACCGGCAGCACCCTATCCCGATTGCGGAGCAGATCCGACCACTGACCTCGATTGCCTGAACAGTCCCTGTCAGTTCCAGCCCTAATCGGAGCGGGTGTTCCAGGTCTTTTCGTAATCGAGGCGATCCGGCGCCGGGTCATCCGCTTTCGGCGGATAGCTACTCATGTTCATGAAGGGCAACGGTCCCACTCCGGCTCTTTCAGCGGTCAATGGATCGAGATCCTTGCACCAGCCGAAGGTGTCGAGCATCCACGTGCGTTTCCAACCGGGCTTGAGTGCCGGCAGCTGTGAAGCATCGAACTCGACGAGGAGTTCGTCGCCACCCCCGAGGATGACGAAACGATCATCCGCTTCGAGCAAGAGTTCATCCACTCGGCCATGACGGGTGACCTTGCCGTATTCCATCGCCCGGTAGTCCAGAGTGGGTTCCCGTTCTTCATAGTGATAGGTGTTCGGCTTTTTGCCATCGTCGCTGTACTCGCGGGGGTAACCGCCATCCCGCAGGATCGCCGACTTTAGCGCCAGTTCGGTGGTGACGGCAGGATCTGCGATGGGAGCCAGGAAGACCTGATCCCAGTAAAGTTCCAGATTCGATTCGAAGCGGAAGTGACGAGCACCCTGAGCGATCGCTTCGGTGACATCGAGGACCATCGTCTTCGGCATCCCCGCCGGATATCCGAACTCCCTGCCGATCAATTGCCACTCGGAATCTTCATCCTTGCGCCATGAGATGGTCGGTGCTGAGAGGCGTTGCTCACCCTGCCAGGCGGCAAAGTTGACCCGGGAATACGGGTATTCCACCCAGCCATCGAGGAAGAGGGCGACGCGTTGACCGGCAGCAGCGGGAGCTTCGTCGAATTCGAAGGTCCACGATTGGGGAGCGCAGTAGCCGACCCACTCCGGCACCAGGGCTCGGGGGGCAATGTAGGTACGATCCTGTTCCCGAAGGGCGGAGACATCCTGTTCCCCATCGAGGTCGATGACCCTGTTGGGGAAGATCCGCAGAGACTGGTCGACGACGACCGGGTCGCCGGAGGGAGGGGGCCCCTGAACCGGAAAGTACTCTTCCGGATAGCAGTCACTGGCNGGGGGGTGATCGACGGCGGTCAGCAGGAGGCGGTCGGTGTAACAGATCTCCTGCATCGGCTCCATGATGCTGAGGCGAACGACGCCATCGATGGCTTCCAGTTTCTCCGGGGCGATCCGCACCACTTCCGTCGGTTCGGAAGGCGCAAACTCACCGGGGCCGATCCAGAAGCCGAGACCGCCTCCACCCATGAAGTCGGTGATGAAGTTCCAGCGTCCATCCGCAAAGGTGAAGAGGATGGGGCAGGAAGAAGCCTTCCGCTGAATCTCCTCAATCTCCTGGCATTGATCGACGGCCACACCCAACTCGGACTGAAGAACCCCGTCTGGCCAATCGAGAGTGACGCTGTCGATGGCGGTTCGTTCTCCGATGGCGATGACCAGCGGCTGGAAGCCGCGGGCATTCTGTCCATGACTCCCTTCCTGATAACGGACCGTTGCCAGATCTCCACTGCGAAGTTCCACGCGGGTTCCAAAACCCAACAGATTGGTGCGACGGTCATCGCCATCCCTGCGGCCGCCCAAATGGGCTCGGAAGGTGTGGTGATTCGGATGATTCTGGGCAAACTGATTTCGCTGAAGTCGAAGACCGAACTCATGGGGCTGGCTGCGATCGAGTCTGCCATCGGCACCAACGCTTCCCTGCTTCGACAGGGTGATCAGGTCGANGTCGCCATCTCCATCTACATCCCCGCTGACCAGAATCGATCCGGGCACTTCTGATGGGATGCGTGTCACAAAGATGTTCTGGGCTGAATCCTGTTCGAGGCTCGTACCGGCAGAGAAGGATCCCCCCGTGTCATAGGTTCCGACCGGATCGAGCCAACCGTCGTGATCCAGATCACAGGGGTGAGGGTTCAGGTAGTCGACCGGTCCCTGAAAGTTGCCCTCCGCTGAGGTGGGGCGGGTGAAAAGAGGTACCCCTGCTTCCGAGCGGAAGTTGCCGTGCCTGCTCAGAAAACCGATGACTCCCCGGGGTTCATCGGCGGGAAGAGTCCCGCGCCGAACAAAGAGAAGATCCTCTTTCAGGTCTCCGTCCAGATCAGCGAGCCGTGGATTCATCATGTTTTGGGTGAACTGGGCATCTTCCGGGCTGAAGAGGGGTCGCTGATCCGGAGCCAGTTCGAATTTCCATTCCGGTGCTCCGGCAATCCAGGTCAATCCCTGATCGGTCAACAGCAGCAGGTCGACATCCCGATCCTCGTCCAGGTCCCTGACTGCAACGATCTCCCGGACTCCGGAAACAGGCGGCAGTGCAGGGGATTCGATGATGGGACGGAAACTCTTGCCTTCGTTCAGGGCCAGAGACAGTCTTCCATCTGCATCGATCAGTAGCAGATCGAGATCTGATTCCATGTCGATGTCAGCGAGAACCACCGAGGTGAACTCCCCGGGGAATTCACTGATCTCCTCGGTGAAGGATGGGGTTTCAGAGCCATCTCCCTTGAGTATGACGACCCGGTCCTTGCGGGCGACCACCAGATCGACGAGTCCATCCTCATCGACATCTCCGACACAGAATGCACGCGCGTCATCGAGTGCGCTCAAGGCTGTCACACTGTGGTCACTCTCGTTGAAGCGGATGCTGCTGCCCTGTTTGCCGGCGATCCAGAGGCTCGGGACGCAATCGAGATCAGAGTCGACGAGGGCCATGGGGGCGAACGGATCGCCTGAATCGGCCAGATCGATCGGTTCTTCGGCGAAATCACCGGCAGGCTTCAGGGTTTTGAGATCTCTTGCGAGTTCGGGCTCAGCCCAATCACGAATCGCTTCTGAGATTTCACCCTGTTCGGTGTATTTGGTGCTGTGGGCTCTGCCTTGACCACTTTTTTCCAGAGCCTTGAAGGTGGCGAGGGCCTTGTTGGCTTCCTCAAGCCGGCCAGATCGACGCCACATCAACTGCAGGTTGTTCCACGCTCCGCGAATGGTCGGGTCCAGTTGGACCGCCATTTCAAAATGGGGCAGGGCCAGTTCCTGTTGGCCGGTTCTCAGCAGGCCGATGGCGACCTGGTAATGACAGTCCGAATCCCGGGGGGCGAGCTCGAGGGCCTTGCGAAATTCGACCAGTGCCGCTTCCTCTTCTCCCTTGAAGCGGCGAATAATGCCGAGATTGTAGGGGACACCGGGGTGATCCGGGCGAAGGCTGCGGGCCTTTTCAAAATTGACGATGGCTTTGTCGACACCCTTTTCAGCCTGATTGAGCTGAGCCACACCGAGGTTGAAGAGGGGAACAAAACTGTTGGGCGCCTTGCTGATCAGGTTGGTCAGTTCTATTTCAGCGTCCTCGAAGCGGTGCTGGCTGATCAGGGCGTGACCCTTCAAATGAAGGGCTCGCAGTTCGGGCTTGCCCGCAGAGAGATCCACCTTGTTTCCACTTCCACCCGTACAGCCGACGATGGTGAAAAGCAGTATCGGTAGCGGAATCAGGGTCAGGAGAAAGGAATCACGCATCGGCAGCATTGGGGCCTCCAGTCGGATTTGCCTCGAGTTCAATTCCAAGAATAAGGCAGATTCCGACCCCAAGGAGCAGTAATTCACCGGATTCTCAAAAGACACACCAAAAAAAAAGCCCCCGATCTCCTGTGAGATCGGGGGCTCCGTTTCTGATCAGGCCACTATCTGCAGGCCTTGTAGAAACCTAGTTATCGTCCCAGGAAACCCACATGGAGCGAAGCCAGTTGGCGGATCCTGCATTCGGGTCAACACCACCGCGGTATGCAGTGCCGTTGATTCCACCGCTGACCACACTGAGGTCCGGGCGGCAGAAGTCGTCGCTGGACGGATCCAGGCTCAGAAGAACGCTGGTGGCACCTGCGAACTGGTTGTTGGTGAAAGTAGTCTGAAGAAGTTCACCGGTGGTGTACGCGTAACCAGAGGCCTCGGACTCGTCGTCACCGGTCTCGAAGTCTTCGTTGTTGTTGGCGAAGGTGATTCCGTCGCAGGTAACCACGCCGTTGGTGGTGGTGGCGGCATCGTCGATGTCCCAGCCTGCGTCAGCCCAGCCCTCAACGATTCCGTTGGTCCAGGTTCCCTGGCAACCACGACGGATCACGGCACCAGCGTCTGCACCCTGAGCACCCTGGGTGTCCTCACCGATCACGGTGAAGTTGTTGATGGTGGCGTTGGTGAAGGGGGTGTCGGTGAAGTTCAGCTCGGAACCATCGAACTCGAAGCCACGGTCGTTGGCACCATCGAGGAAGTTGTTCTTGATTCCGACGATGTTCTGAACGTTACCGTTCCAGCCGAAGGATCCGTCGAAATCGTCGTCGTCTACACCGTAGCAGATACCGAACTCAAGGTTGGCACCGCCACCGAACCACTCGAAACCGTCGTCGAGGTTGGACTTGCACATCACGTGGTCGTAGTTGGTTCCAGAACCACAGGAAGCAAGGGTGATGGAGTTGATCTCGTTGTTCGGGGAGATCTCGGTTCCACCAAACTCGCAGCGAACGTAAGACATGGTTCCACTGTTCTCGTCAGCAACCGGGTTTGCACTTCCGTAGGTGGTGTTCTGAAGACCTTCAACGAGTGAGGTTCCACCCGGAATGTTGTTGGCACCATTACCGATAACAATGATACCACCCCAGTCACCTGCAGAACGGGTTCCACGGTCACTTCCGGAGGTGAAGACGACCGGTGCATTTTCAGTACCGATAGCATTCAGGACGCCACCGCGCTCGATAGCAAGGAATCCCTGAGTGGCGTTGTCACCCACGATGGTGGTTCCGGCCTGAATGGTCATGGTCACACCGTCTTTGACGAAGGTCGGCTGAAGAAGCCAGGTCGTGTCATTGGTCAAGACAATGTCAGCAGTGATGTCTCCACTGATGGTGGACACAGTCTTGCAACCAAGGGTGTCCGGGGTAGGGTCTGCTTCCCAAGTCAGGAAAGGCTCGGCGGGAGCAACTCCACCTGAGAAAAGGAATCCCAAAAGGCTGACAGCGTCACCAATGTTGATGGAGCCGTCGTCGTTGATATCACTGGCGTCCTCACAAATGGGGGATGCACCACTGGAGAAAAGGAAGCCAAGAATACCAACGGCGTCACCAATGTTGACGGCGCGATCCTGGTTGTGATCTCCACGCATGAACTGGGAGGACTGTGCATTTGCAAAGTCTCCAAACTGAATGCAACTAAGCATAACAACCACAAAACTGATTTTACGGAACATGATCATCTCCTCTGACACTTTCAAAACTGCTGACTTTTGATCTACGTCAGCAAAATCCATGAACCCTGTTGTGTGCACTACCTGTGCTCACTTCTCGAATACCAAAAGTTGAAGGCTGAAAATGACTTTTCCCTGACCTTCATGCCCAAA
>NZJA01000122.1 GCA_002691835.1 Planctomycetota bacterium | reverse complement strand
TTCCGAGAATATCTAGTGGGAAAACACCCGGATTAAGTGTGTAGCTATGGTGAGTTCGACCAATGACCTCGCGAGCAGCGGGAGCCATCAGGGCTACTTCCTCTTCCATGGTTCCACCCTGCGGACAAACGTTATGTCCACCATTGATCAAGTTCAGGCAAGGTCCATGGGCTGACGGAGCACCAAGAAGGAAGTCGACGTCGTAACCGAACTTCGTAATGTGACCAGCATTGGGAGCGATTCCGTTGAATCGAGCTCCGAGGTTACCTAGGGAAGTTCCCCAAATGTACTCAATCCCTTCGCCGGTCTCAGGGTCGATATGAAGACGGAATGCATCAATATGAATGTCATCAATCGAGGTAAAACTAATGGCGAGAGACTTGATTCGAGCATTGTCGAAGGGAGGAACGTCGCATTCGACTTCGTCCCAGCTCATGAAGTCCGGCTGATTATTTTGGCGCTTGGTTTTCAGACCGAGCTGTACCGAAGCCGCATAAGCTGAGAAGAAACGAACACCGTCTACGACCTCGAAGTTACCTTCAAGACTGACCGGATCGCCCATCACCATCGGAACAAAGCGACGAGAGTCAGGCACTGTTCGATTCAGAGAACCTGTGAATGCACGGTTCCACATTGGGCAAAGCTCGTCGCCCTCACCGGTGACGACATTCGCTCCATCGTCATCATCCCTGTCGCCCAGCGTATTGTTAGTACTGGGAATACAACTGGGAACTCCAGTGGTGAAAGAAAAACTATAACTACCGGGATCGATAGTAAAGCGCGGGTCGGCACTGCAGTTCGGCATTCCCGGAATACATCCAAGGCCGTTCTGAATCGTCTGAACCATGTCAGGATCATTGATCCTGCAGATCACGCCTTTGCGATCGGTTCCGCCATCGGCAGCTGGACGAACGCCCATCTCACCATTGACAACGAAATAACCCTGCTCGAAATCGATGTAGGAAACGTATCCACCAACTGTGGGCGGAACGATTCCTCCGGCAACGTTACCAGTCATTGATTTGTTGAGGAAAACGTCTCCAGCGATGACTTGACCATCCGCTTGGACATTCGCCAAAATCTGAGCTCCACCACCCTGAAGACCTTTATTGCGAAGACACTCGTCGGAGCTCGCAAGTCCAGATTCGCCAAGAGCCAAGCACTCCGGGGAAGCCCCGGCCATGATGTCTCTTAGTGTCAGGCGGTTCATTGGCAGATCGATCAGCAGTCCACTGGGGATTCTTACTGCCGTACCGTCGGCAACAATCCACCCTGCAGACCACATGTCGTCCATGTCGTCGACAAAGACGTGCTCAATCTCTCCCAGAACCACCACCGCTTGAGCGGAAGGCTCTGGAACATTGGCAATCTGACCCTGGACATATGAAGTCCCGAGGATCATTCCCAAGAAGAGATACAGGCTGGCAGCCAGAGCTCTCTTCGTTGATTTCTCATTGTTGTTGAACATGGTGTTCACACTCCTGAATCTTANNTGNTGTGTATGGGACCTACGGTTGCGAAACATCAAANCTGAGCGTTNCGGAGGTCACACCGCCGTGAGGATCAGTTGCAGTAAAAGAGAAAAGTTCTAGTCCAGTAAATCCAGTCGCTGGCAGGTAGACGTAGTCACCGTTGACTAACGTCAGAGTTCCTCCAGCGGATCCAGGACCAAACGTCACTGTCATGTTGTCCTGATCCGGGTCAGTCACGATGTTGCTCAGTGCCACTGTCATTGGCACATCCATGTCAACATCGATTCCAAGCTCTCCTGGGAGGGCTGGCACCGGAGCACCATTGAGGTTTTGGCAAGCCGTCGCAAGGTCAGGGATATCCATGGGCGAAAAGGGTCCTGGCGGCATCAAGGAGAGATTGTCCCACTGAATGCGGGTCGTCATCGTTTCTGCCCCATTCAGAGGATCACCGTCGACGTCCTCCATGGTGAAGGGCCAGTATCCAAAGGCGATCTCCATATTTCCTGGAACAAACTGAAGTCCCAGATTCGCACCGATACCGGCACAGTCGATCGTGAAGGCACACTCAGGGTCGGCACAGTCTGCAAGGCCGTCCCCGTCATCATCGAGGAAGTTGCCGCAGAAACCGGCCTCACCAATCTCACCACCGGCCTGCTCAAGGAGCACGCACAGGTTAGTCAGGGCACATTCCGGATCGTCACAATCAATGAGGAAGTCGCCGTCGTCATCGATTNCATTACCGCAAACTTCACCCTGAGCCGGATCTTCAAGAGGTGGCTCAACAAGATCGATGTTCAATCCACCCTGAACTCCATTGATGGGATTCAGTCCGGAGAATGGGAAAGGATCGAGGCGAAGCGTTCCCATCGGATGACTATTCATGTCTTCGCAGTCGACGACCTCGTCGCCATTAATGTCTGCACAGCCAGCAGGATGCAGGCGGCGATCAAGGTTCCAAGGGGCACCGGCAAAAACCATGGGCCACCAGGTTCTGTTCATGTCAATCTCACCGAATTCGGGGTGACCGAATCCAACGCCCGTCAGGTAACGGTCGCTGTTGGCAGGCTCTCCCTGAAGGTTGATCGCGTGAACACCAGGAAGCAGTTCAGCTTCATGGGTCGAGACAAAGATCGCTTCCTGAGCAATCGGGGAAAGGATGGCAAACTCTTCATCCATGGTTCCCAAGTTCGGGCAAACGTCCCAACCGGAAATTCTCAACTGGGTGCAAGGAGACCGTCTCGGTCCAACCGGGGCACCCTTCAGGAAATCAACGTCATAGACGGTTTTGAAAATGCTGCCGCCCCCAGGGCCGATACCGTGATTGATATTGAGGGGGTTGTTGACAGAACTGGCGACGATTCTCTCATGTTGCTCACCAGTAGCAGGGTCCACATAGAGGCCAAAGATATTGACCTGAGAGTCGACCAATGTCGAGAAACCAATAAAGAGTGCCTTCGCTCTTTCATTGGCGAATCCCGGAGCATCCCACTCTGCCTCGTCGGCAAGAATGTAAGACGGCTGATCGGGAGCATCCCGAGTCAAAATCGCTTTGTTGATCGTCATGGAATGGCAGGAGAAGAAACGAGTTCCGTCGATAATCTCCTTGTTACCTTCAGCCGTAATGTTGTCGCCGACTAGAAGAGGAGCGAAGTAACGTGAATCTTCAGCAACTGTTCCACCTGACTGCTGGGAACCTTCACGGTTCCACTCTGGACAGAATGGATCACCATTACCGTTAGCATCTGCACCTGTGGTCCTGTTACCCCCGGTCACAGTACTGGGGATACACATCGGATACCCGGTGATGTAGTTGGCGGTGTAGTTCTCCGGATCGTTCATAAAACGAGGGTCGGGACTACAGTTAGGTCCGCCACTGCAACCAGGTCCACTTTGGATCGTTTGCCCAGCTTCTGGGTCGTTGATCCGAATCATGACACCGCCATGATCCACTCCTTCAGTACCGTTGATACGGAAGTAGCCGTGATCATAATCGATGTAGGAGACCTTACCCTGAACAGTATCAACGTCTTTCTGAATGAAGACATCTCCGGCGATATTACGACCATCCGGCATCTGGTTTCCCAGAATATGAGCGGTGGCGCCTCCTCGCCCACGCAGAGAGCTGTCACCTCTTACGAGGCCAGACTCCCCCATGGCGAGTGCCTGCGGGGGGGCTTCACTGAAAAGCTGCTGAATCGTCAGGTAGTTGGCAGGTAATCCGATCAGAAGATTCTTCGGGATAATCCATGCCTGTCCGGCGACGACCATAATGCCGCTGGAGAAGGTGTCGTTCATGTCATCCACTGACATGAACTCAATCTCTCCACTGACTGCAGCTCCGGTAACTCCCATCGTTGCGTCCCCGACTCCCAACTGAGCTTCAACACTCAGAGAAAAGCTAAAGGCTAGCAACATCAGAAGGGTAATTTTCACGAGTTTGTATGGAGCGTTCAAGGCATAACTCCTATCCATAACATCCTCTTTGTTAACATTTTGTGCATTTTTTAAAATCATTACACACCACCTAGGTGATCATTCACCCGAAGTAAGTTTCATAAGGCTGGCACCCCTTTTAAGGGCCAAAAATGGCTATACCCATGACTCTGGGTTTACAAGCCCTGCCTTATGTTATTCCTTTACTGACATCGTTCAAGCATCGTTCGCTATGAAAATCGGGACATTGGGACACTCACGACTTTTAGTCAATAAGCAACCTTGTCAATCCGAACTAACATGACTAAGCAGAATCAAGCTCCCCCTTTACAGGGGAGCTTGATTCTCTAACTACACTGATTAAGGGCAATCAGACCCTTGCTGGCAGCCAAGGCCGTCCACAGTCTGGTCTGATCCACAGTTTCCTGTCGGAGCCGGAATCGAAGCACCTCCAAAGAGATACTGAAGAGTCCTGACTGCGTCGGAGACATCGACATTGCCGTCGTCATTGGAGTCCGCTGCGTCTTCACAGTTAGTGACTCCATTGGCAAAAAGTGCACTCAGAAGCGACATGGCGTCAGAGATATCCACTGTGCTATCACCGTTGTGATCACCGCGGAGGAATCGCTGAGAGCAATCCAGCTCCAACAATGTGGGCGCCATACTGGCCTCACCACATTCACCAAGAGCCACAAGTCCGAGGTTATGGACTCCCGAAGTTGGAAGCGAAACCACGGCTGACGTCGCGGCCCCGGACAACTCTGCAAGAGTCTCACCATTGGAAACAATTCTCAGACCGGAGTAAGTTCCCTGATTGGTCCAGGTCAAACTCGCTTGGCAAGTATCCGGATCAACAGAACCATCGAAGTTGGTTGGAACAACGACAGGGGCAACCGAAGTGTCCACCGTCGCGCTCGTTGCGAACCCGTCGACAAAATCAATCGAAGGAATCAGTGAAATTTGGTGAACTGCCTGTCCGGCAACCTCAATTGCTACCGAAGTCAACTGACCTGGAAGAGTAATCAGAGGAATGCCATTTCGCTCAACACGAATCGACTCGTAGACTTCTGTGTTTTGCCAAGATAGCTGAACGTCTCCCTGGCAATTCTCAACGACGATGGCCTGCAGGCCTGTAATCGCCATCGGAGTGCGGGAAGCAGAGCAGATATTGGAAGCGTCCGAAGCAACTCCAGCAAATTGAGGCTGGAGCTGGTAGAGAGAAGTTCCTCCAGCAGCTGAGGTATCCAGGTAACTGACTTCTGAACCAGCAAGAGTCGCAACGGAAGAGCCATTACGGAGAATCTCAATCTGGTCGTAAGAGCTACCGTTAGTCCACTGTAGCTGGGTTCCACCCGTCTCCGAAGAGCAGGTAAGGTCTGTCACAGTTTCGGCAGGGATGATCGCAGTACAGATGACCGTATCTGCGGGTACCGACTCGCGAATCGCAGTGATGGAGTAGTCGATCACACCACCGGTTGCCTGATCATCGAAGAAGGAGTTTGATCCCCCACCAAGTGTCATGATCAGTTCAGTACCGCGCATGATCTGAATCGAATTGTAGATATCAGTATTTGTCCAAGAGAGAAGAACTCCACCGGAAATCGGTTCACATTGGAACATGACTACTGGAGTCGGCTCAACGAGGAGACTGCAAGAAGATTCACCCTCAGACAAACCATCAAAGAAGGTGCGGACCTGATACTGATGAAGACCTGATCCTGCGTTACCAAGGAAGTCGTCCTGATAGGTGTTCTCATTTTCGGTGAGAATGGCAATCAGCAGACCGTCTCTGTGAATCTCTGCCTGTTGCCATACTTCAGTATTGACCCAACTCAGGATTCCAATACCACCGTTGTTGTTACAGTTCAATGAACTGACCGGAAGCGGAGCTCTCTGAACAAGGCAGTTCGCCTCCGAAGAGACCAATCCCTCAACAGTGGCATGAAGCGTGTAGTGAGAATCGCCTGGAAGGGAATCAAGATCGGTGTAAGAAGTCGCGGAACCATCCAACTCGGCAACCACTTCACCATTTCTGGAGAGGGTCAGGGAGTCGAAGGCCTCCGTATTGATCCAAGTCACCTGATTCTGCCCCTGAAGAGGCTGAGTGCACCCCAGAATTTCTGGTGCGAGCGGAGAACGCTCTGCGCTTATCACTGAAGGCTCGCTGAAAATCAGTATTCCAGTATGCAGAGACAAGATTCGTCCAACGATTTCGTACTGATGAATCCCTGCAGGTACTGCAGCATCCACGAACACCTCAGAGACACCCGAAAGGGCATCTGCGACCTTCACTCCATTTCGGTAGATATCGAAGGAGTGGTATGGCCATGGATTTGTCCACTGAAGACTGACCTGATTACTATTTACGTTCACAGACAGGTTCAGCGGTGCAGGAGGAGGGAAGATCGTCGAACACACAGAATTGAGTCCCTCATGCGCATCTTCACCGCGAACTGTGTAGACGTGCTCTCCAGGAGGAACGTTCAGATCGACAAAGGAACTGGCGTCTCTTGCCAATAGGCCAATCTCCTGGTTATTCCGCAACACCTTGATACTCGTTGCAACATCGAAGGGGAACTCCTGTTGAGTCCATGAAAGACTGACAGAATCAGTTTCCGAAATGCAGGAGAGATCTTTGAGGCGAGTAGGCTGGAGGAACTTGGTCAACGGGTCAAGTTGGCGACCCTGGCTATCGGTTTCAAGCTGACGTCCTTCTGCTCCAACTGCAGGAATCGTCTTGAAACGATCGAGAGCAATATTGTCATTTCCATGAACAACATCGCCATTGATCGGGCTGAAGGGTGAACCTTCAGGAATACGAATTTCAGGGTGGTCAAAGGGTGCCTGTTCCCAACGAACGCGATCGTCGGTCAAGCTCTCAAGGAAGGCTACCATTGCCTGCTTGCGTTGCTCATTCATTGAAAGGAATGGCGTCGGGATCATTTCAGGAGCGAGGGTATCCAGATTAATTTCTGGGAAGTTACCTCCCCGTGCGTAGAAGTTCACAACCTGTTCAAGGGTCGAGGCTCCTCCATTGTGGAAGTAAGGCCCGGTCAACTCAACGTTACGAAGAGTTGGAGTCTTGAACATGCCATCCATGTTGGTGTCTTCCCATGGAGCCGGCGGTGGAGTCACAACCACCACGTGATCGGCAAACGGCTGGAAGTCATGGAAAACAAAGTCAGGGTCAGCCTGGTTGGGGATTCCATCCCCATCCTGATCCTGAACACCGACATTGGCTTTCTCCTGGAAAGTCTTGACGATGGAAAAACTGTGCCCGAAGGGATCAATCCCACCACGCCCGATATCTTCAATCGTCGGTGTCACTCCAAGGTTGTAAAAACCACCGTCATAGACAGAGAGCTGCATATCCCGCATGGGCATGCGCTCTAGCAGGGCTTCGATTTCGGAAGCCTCTGGCTCAAGGACAGTCAGAATCTTGCTCGTTCCGGCACTCGACCACAGAGAGGTGGTGTGACAGAACATGCAGGTGGCATTTGCAAGAACGGACATACCCTCATGCTCCTGAGCGGTCAGAGCATTGATATCACCGGTCGGATCAGCTGGATTACGATTGGCTCTCCACCACTGGTCGTAAGGTGAATCGTCCGAAATCAGAGTGGATTCGTACATCATGATGGCCAACCCCCAAAAGAGGGAGAAATTCGCTTCCATCATGGTGAACTGCTGTAAATCGCTCGGAGCACCTGTCAGGACTTCTCCTGTCAGTGGATCTGTCAAAGGCTGCAGATCAGCTCCAAAAAGCTGATCACTGTTCCACCAAGACATGACGAAAGCAGCCTGAATCATTTCCTGATAAGTGGTATCGAGACCCTTGCCGTCGGTACCGTCTCGCATAGGACCAAGAACACCGTCATTGGGATGAACTTCCTGTGTTGCCAACGGCTGGCGACTCAGCAGCTTCTGCCCGACTCTGAGAAGATCTCTGCCATGGGCAGACATTTCATCTCCACTGATGACTGGAGCTGCGGCCTGAGAGGCCAGCGATGCTTTATCAAGAAGAATACTTTCCTGAGTCACTGCGCCACCTGGCTGTACCTTGTAAACGAAGGCATCCGGATTGCGGGGTCCCCAGTTATCACGGCCATTGAACCAAAATGACGCTCTTCCATCCCAAAAAGTCTCGAGGAAGTAGATCGAGTTAATGACGGTCGGAGCATTTCGGTTGGTGGTGTTCCGCATTTGGACCTGAGTGCCATCGGCATTGGTCTTGATGCTGTCATTGTTGATCAGAGTGGTCAGATCTTCGGTGAGAACACCTGTTCCATCATCTAAAAGTCCATTGAAGTTGGTATGAAGAATTCCCGAAGACCCGGCAACGTCATCGACACTTCGAATGACAGGAGAAGCATTGTCGTTAGGATTCGTTAGCTGATGGAATGGGAAATCTTCTGCGGTAAGTGCATGGTTAGCATCCGCAATATCAAAGAGTTCATTGTGGCCATTGTAAAGCTGATGAGACCTGCGATTGTCTGAACCTGCATGATAGTGGCAGGTTGCACAGGCAATTTCATCATCAGAACCCGCCTGCATATCCCAGAAAAATGCTTTACCGAGAGCGATCGCCATATCCGGATCAGCGATGAAATCGAAAAGATTGTCAGGTAGTGGGACTGGAAGAAAGTTCAGCGCAGCTGGAACTTCCAGTTCAGGCTCAAGAGGAGGTGGAACCAGGAAGACGGTGCATTCTGCACCTGGGCCTTCTGCCTGCCCACTGGAACCCGTGGTTAATCCATGGACCGTGTAGAGCTGGAAGTTAGCGGGGACATCCATGTCCAGGTAACTGGTCGCTGAACCCTCCAAGATCACCAACATGACGCCGTTTCGGCGGATGACGACCTGGTCGTACTGACCTGTATTTGCCCAATCCAAATTGACATGAGCCACTTCGACAATGCAGGACAGATTCGTCGGAGCATCCGGTGGAATAGGGTTGGACTGAGCAGTAAGAGAACGACTGCTTACAAGTAGTAGCAACACGATCAAAAGAGCGGGAAAGAACTGCAACGCAGAACTCTTTCGGTCAGATGTCGTTTCTGCAGTCTTCTTGCGAAGATCTGACATGGTGTCTCCTCCCAATGGCTCGCTGAAGCCATGGCCCCATGAGGGGCTGAAATCACAGGAATCCGGAGACACAATCCGAATTCCTATTTTGCCAATGCGTTCAAGTCGCCTTCAAGAAGTAACAAATAATCAGTTACAACATTACAAAGATGGGTCCTTGAACACATAATATTAACATTACATTCGAATAACTCAACCACGACATTCACCCCTCCGGGAACTGTTCAAGTTAAAAAATAGGTAAATAAAGACCGATTCAGGGCACTTCAGCGTCCAGAAATCAAAATCAGAACTATTTACACCGGCAATAAGTCCCGGCAATTTCTACACTAGTGTTAAATCAAGAGAGAAGGTTATGATAGACAGATCAGTCGTTCAGGTCGCGAAAGGCAGGTCGACTTTGAGAGGCACCTCGAAATGTTGGATTACGGGAGTCCTGTTGGCATTCCTGTACCTCATCTCCTCTCCTATCTCTGCTCAGAATCCAGCGATCCCTGGTTTTATTCGTGGGGATATCAATGGAGATCAGCGTCATGACCTGAGCGACCCGGTTCTCCTTCTTGAAGAACTGTTTGGAGCCAACTCCGGACTTCCCTGTGCCATGTCCGCCGACGTCAATGCAGACGGGAACCTTCTTCTCGATGACGTCATCACCCTTTTGGGCCTCATTTTCACGGGTTCACCCACCTCCCTTCCTGCCCCATATCCTGAATGTGGTCAGGTCTATTCTCAGGGGTCACTCGATTGCACCTCCCCACCTTGTTCTCTCGGTGAAATCACCGAAGAACGACAGTGGACGATGCCGACCCATCGACAGGGATTGCTCTACTCCGCAACCTTTACACCCGAGAGAAATCCTGAGATACGTTGGCAGACGGGTAATGGATCAGGATTGATTCGTGAACGTGTCCCCTTCGTTGAATACGGCTTGATCGCCGGCGAGTTACTCCCTGGTGATCTGATTCTCGACTCGTCGACAGGGTGGGTCTCCGGATCTGAAGTCCCCACCGGGCTTCACACCTTTCAAGCCTTCGCGATTGATTCTTTTGGCGAAGTGGTCCTCTTTCACTGCCGACTCGCATCTTTTGACGAATCAGAATCGGAGATCGCACCTCCTGCGAACCTCAATCTTCCTGGCCCCCACACGGTCAGTGTCTTCGAGACTTTTTTTGATCACACTCATCCACTCCCCTGGCCCCCTCCCTACCCCTTATGGAATTGCAATTCCAGCCCCCCCCCAGTCGCACAAGTCACAGAACTGAAACCGTTACGAATCCTTATTCCGAACAACCTCGCCGAAACGGCTCCAGTTCTGATCTTCCATCATGGAACAGGGTTCTCCTGGGAGGACTACGACGGGATTCTCGGCTTCCTGGCAACTCATGGCATCATCTGCGTCTCTGTCGGAAATGCCTTTTCATTCGACGTTTACCCGGATTGGTACTGTTGGGGAGGGCATGACGATGCAGCCGCTCTGATCCACAGAACCCGTGAAGTGGTTGAGGAGACTGCGAATATCCAAGGATCACCCCTTTTCAACCGGGTCGATGCCAGTCGCATTTTCTACTCCGGGCACTCTCGAGGAGCTTCCGCTGCGATCACCGCTTCCGAAATGGATTCGAATATTCGAGGGCTGATTCTTCTCCAACCCACGGATGCCAAGCAGGATTCATGGATCGGAAATACCAATCGCTGGCATGATCTACCCGATATCCCCCTGATCAGCATCACTGCAGAGCAAGATACAGATGTCATCTACCCATACGCTGAGCGACTTCTGGAAAGAATGTCAGGGTCAGCAACCTCAATCTGTATTTTGGGTGGCTGCCATGGATTCAGTAGCGACTCTTCCAATCTGGGATGCGGTAGCTGCGACTGGGTCCCGATTTCTCCCGATGTGGACTCATGCCCATACATCTCACGCTCACTCCAACGAGACCTCTCTCGTAAATGGATGCTGGCATTTTTGAAAAGACATGCCTTCGATGATTTGAGCCTCGAAGGGTTTCTCTATGGTGGATCAGATGAGATACAGAATCTCGAAAGTGTCGCCAGCAAAAGAAATCTCTCGGGAAAGATCATGCTCGACGATTTCTCCAATTTCCCCACCAATCTGAGGGGATATCAGATCAGTGAAACCAACATGATCATGTTTGAGTCGGGCCCCTGTTACGACTGGCCATTTCCCCTACCGCAGCCATTTCCAGAAATCAGTAATCTGATCTGCATTCTCCCTGCGCAGGGTACGGCCACCATCAATATGCCATTAGGCTTTATTTTTGACCCCCTCGCGGCGGGGAGTCGAAGAAATCTGCGGTTTCGAATCAAAAACCACGACGTCCATGGCGGCCTGGACAATATGGGGTGGTTTTTTGAGGCCACATTAACGCTCACAGACAATGCGGCACGCTCTGCCAGTCTGAACCTCAGGGATTATCTACCCGCCAATGGAAATCACCCAAACACAACAGGGAATAGCTCTGTTATCCCCCTCAAGCAGCAACGTTTTATTGATGTGGTGATCCCACTGGCTGACTTCTTGGCCCAGCAAGCAGACCTGGATCTTCAATCCCTCGGAATGCTCGACTGGGTATTCAGCACAGACGGCAGTGCACCGTTTGATGTACGTTTCGGGATCGACGACCTACGCCTCGAATAACTTCAAGGACAATCCGGATCTGGGAATGGGAATCCCGGAGGCGGCCCCGATTGAAAGAGATACTCCACCAGGTAGACCACGTCAGAAATATCGATGCCTCCGCTACTGTTCGCATCGCCTCGATCTACGGGGTCTGGTGCAGGGGCTCCATCAAAGAGGTGAAGCAGAAGAGCTATACAATCCGAAAGATCTACAGTGCCATCCTGATTGATTTCTCCTCTTACAAAAGGAGTGCACTGACATTCGTCCGGAATACCATCTCCATTGCTATCCACACTAAAGCCGCTGCTGATATCCACAGCATCATTGATGCCATTTCCATTACAATCAGAGCATTGGATATCCGAGATCTGCAGATCATCGATCGCTGCCTCAACGATAGAAGCGGCTCCCTGATCTCCAGCGATGAATTTCAATCTCACTGTAGAGGTCAACGAAATCAATCCTGCCAACTGGAACTCCTGGAGAGTCCAGCCTCCAACCGTCCCTGGTCCTGAAGGGCCAGTTTCCGCAAGCAGGGACCAGGTAGAGCCACCATCCGAGCTGATTTCCACTCTGAAGACATCCGCACTTGGGCTCGCACCAACGTCATTGGAATACCACTGATAGAACTGCAATAACGGGTCTACGCTGTTTGAAAGATCATACAGAGGCGACAAAAGAGTCGTCACTCCACCGTCAATGTCATTTTCACCCACTCCCCCTCCTGGAGGTGCCTGGCCGGTGAACCAACAAGAGGTTCCTCCTGGAGTCTGGTCATTTTCAGGTTGAGCCGTGGTTCCATTCGGATCCCCACGTTCCCAAACCCCGGTAGTCGCAGTGTCAGAAGGGAGGCCAATGGTCCACCCACTGTCGATTTCCATGGTGTCTTCCGCGAGCATGGCCAGCCCTTCACCCACGAGCCCTGTGTAAAACCCTATGGGTGCACCAGGGGGATCCAGCTGACTTTCCCCGGTGAGCGCCTGAGCAGAGACATACCACTGGATTTCAGCTCCACACTCCAGAACAGGGAAATCTGCTTCATAAAATCCGGACGGGGTTAATTGAAAGGGGATTGCAATAAAACCTGTCGCGGAAGAGACCCAGAGTGTTGGCGAAGAGGGCTCCAATACGAATGCCGGATTGACAACGATTTCCAGAGTCAGCTTTCCCCCGATGGGTTCGATCATGTCGGGGATTCCCACCGGATAATTAAAGGTGAACGGGGCTTGCTGAACGCTCCAGACAAAGAGCCCTTTCTGCATATCACTACCAATGACGATTCCACTGGGAAAGTACGGATAACAACTCCATAGGCCGCTAAAATCTGCATTATCATCTTCTGGTACGGTATCGAAAAACGCCACCTCTGTGATATTCAACGGATCACTGTCATCGAGAATTCGCAGTCCACTTCGGTAATTGGCCTGAAAAACCCGGTTTCCAAGGGTGTACATATTGTGATTGATGGATGGATTGTCGCTGACATATTCCGTCACCACGCTCGGGGCCGACCAGTCGCTGACATCGAAAACATAGGTCTTCGTAAACTGGGATCCATTCTCGTCCAGTTCGTCTCCCAGGTAAAAATACTGATTATTAGACGAAACCCAGCCCTGGTGAGAATAGGCAGAACCTGTGTAAGGCGTGGATGAAAGAACCACGGGGTTCAGCTTGTCAGTGACATCCACGAGATCCAATCTCGACGGATTGTTCCCTGAACAAGCAAAGGCAATCTGACGAATCTCCTGCGTTACCGGGTGCGGAATCGCTTTGACCTGCACGTCATGAACATATCGTTCACTCCAGCTACCCACGAAGGTTGGGTTTGCTGGGTCTGCCAAACTGTAAATTCTGAGCCCTGCACCTCCACCGCCACATCGATAGAGAAAGCCGCTCTCTTCATCGACAGCGACGTTGTGCGTCGCTGCTGAACCCACATCATTAACAGTGCCCGCCAGCGAGACCACTCCGCTATCGACATTGGTCAAATCGATGACTTGGATTCCCCCACCACCCTCGCTGACCGAATAGGCGTAACCGGAGTAACTTTTGACATCTCGCCATAAGCTATTGGGCCCATCAATCGTCGCCAAGACTTGAGGATTTCCCGGATTTGAAACCTCGATGACCGTCGTACCGGAAGAGTGCGCCATCAAGGCGTACTCACGGCCTGAGGGAGAAGTATACCCCCAGCAGTCATTGCCATTCGCAATCCCTGCCTGCATCTCGGGCAGAGTTACCCAAGAAAGCAGCTCGACTCCATCGCCGGTGCCTCCGACAGGCCCAAAAGGCTGAGGCCCCCCGGCGTCTCTTCGATAACCGGGCCCATTATAGGGCGGCAATACATTCCGTGCTTTGGGGTCTTCTTCATGCCCCAGCGCAACATCACGAAGCATGGGAATGCCGATGAAGCTAAACGAGAGCAAGGTGATCAAGATCCCGGCAGAAAATCGGGAACGAAAGACCAGTGAGCCTCGAAGATGGAATGAATGAAGAAAATGCTTCATGAGAAGATGACCGTTCTGGAATACCGGGGCGTACTGCCATTGACTTCATCGATAGATCAGTTCAGCAACAGATTAGTCCATCGACGATAAGTCTATAGATCGGGCTTAAACCTATTGTAGTGGATAAAGCCCTGATAATGAAGAGACCGTTGGACCATTCGCGACAGCTCTCTGGACTCTCGAATCCTTAATGGGTTTCAAGCAATCGGGGGATCAGAGCGTTTTTAGAAATTCGACCAGCAGAATCTCCTCGCCTGGGGTCAGATTCAACGGTTCGACCAGTCTCTCACCGTGATGTCCTGCCCCTTGGTGCACTGGGCGAGCATTTTCGCGTCGAGAATAGAAACGAACCACATCCAAGAGGGAATCTCTGCTGCCGTCATGAAAATATGGGGCAGTATGCGAAACTCCCCTTAAACCCGGAGTTCGAAATGCTCCCCACTGTCGGGAGTCACGCTTCAGTCGACGAGTTCTGTCCGCAGCTGATCCCCCAGGATTGCTCGAATAATCGCCTAGCAGATTGAAGGGGTTCTTCTTCAAATCCATGATCCCGCCATAACGCCCAGAATCTTTGGCGGATGAACCCGCGCTGATCAAACCGGTATCGTGAAACTCCCCATCTGAGAGCGCAGATCCGTTATGACAAAAAATGCAGCGCCCCCTATCGAGGAAAATTATCAATCCCTGACGAGCTTCATTGGGATACTTCGAGGCCAATAGGGGGTCTTCTTGGGCCAAAGCGGCGAGGTATTCATCAAACAAACTCTTTGGGGCCTGGAGAGTCTTCTCAAAAGCAGCGATGGCTCTCCCCGCCTGACTGAAAGCAAGGTTCAACTGCCGCCGGCGATCCTCTGGAAGATCGATAAACTCTGGTGTCCAACCCGCCTCGTTTCGAGCCCGAGAGGGCACTCCTTCAAGACTTGGGAAAAAGCCGAATGCGGCCTCGAACAGTTTGCGTCTCTTCGAACTCTCAGCAATCCATCGCAAAAGCTGAAGTCGATCACTGTCCATCTCCTCAACGGCCTCAATCGGATCCAAAGCCTGAGACCACAAGGAATCCCACCGACCATCCCAACCGAACCAACGTTGCTGGTCGACTCCCCAAAGCCCAGGCGTATCTCGCCGAATCTTTTGAATACCCCTGGGATGAGAAAGACCATCCTGGAAAGCCTGATCCGGATCGTGACAGGTGGCACACGATCTCTGCCCTTCTCCTGAAAAATCGCTGGAATGGAAAAGAAGCTCTCCGAGCTGTTGCTCGGGAGATGGAGGATCCTGGATCTCCAAAACTTGCTGATCCCGAGAAAGTCCGAGCGCAGCCTTACGCCACTTCTCTGGAAGCAAGGGATCATCGAAAACCGTTGTTAAGGTGATCACCAACAGGAATCCACTCATGTCAGTTGACCCTTATCCATGCACGCGCTCGTTCGAGGTGCGGTCCAGAGGTCATATCCACCGTCAGCAACCAGCGCCCCTTCATATGAAACCGAACTCCCGGAGTCGCGAATCGCCCTGCAGGTTCACGACGGGTCTCGACTTCCAAGGCAAGGCCATGACCATGATGGGGCATCCCGGCATCAAAGGAGGCAGAGACAGAGTCATCGATGAGGCCATCGGCCTGATATACCGTTCCGGTTACTTCGAACTCTTCGTTCTCAGGAGGGTCTTCCGGAAAATCGAGGATGACTCGGTAAGTCCCATCTGCCGAGACCAGCAGGAGTTGATCTTGTTGGATCGGCGGCATCGACTGAAAGGGCATCGACTGAACGGTCTGCGAGTCAGCCCTCATGGATGAGATTCTCGGCTGACAACCCACCATCAAAAGCAAGGCGAGTCCCAGGAACAGAGAAATCGTCAAGATTCCCAGAATCCACCAGCCCGGTCCTTCTGATTTTTCATATTCGGGTTCCACTTAACTCTCCCCATTCTTGCGCGTACCGGAAGTTTCTTCGGCAACCTTGGTGGGAAGATAGGGGCCGCTTCCAAAATGCCGAATGACCCCTTCAGGGTCGATCACGACTCCCCTGTGATTTCCGTGGTCGACGACCCAAACCGATCCATCTGCAGATACCTGAACCGCACCCGGTCGAAACAGTTCGCCACTTTCGGTGCGAAGCGAGCTCGCTTCTGAAGAATCCTGTGACCCTAACAAAAGTATCGTCTGTCCGCCCATTTCTGTGCGAAAGAGGCGTCCGCCAAAAGCATCGGTCCACAGAATTGAACCATCGGGATGACGCGCAACTCCAGAGGGCATCACCGCATTCTTTGGCTGGGGATCCCAAGGGCTTTGACCGTCAACCAAGGTCTGCCTCGAACCATCGAGAGACCAGCGTAGAATATCGCCACCACCAGTATCGGCAATCAAGATCCCATCTCCATCTGCAGCAATCGCCAAGGGACCGACCAAGGGGGTTTTCTCACCCAGTGTGCCCAGAGGTTTAAAGCGTTCATCCAATAACAGGATTCTGCCGTTCGCTTCATCAGCGACAGCGATCACCCCAGAATCCAAACAAGCGACCGCCCCAGGTTTCAGCGGTATTTCGGATTCCCAATCGGGTGTCTCCTTCATCAATTCCTCAAGGTCCACAGTACGAACGAGTGCAATAATCCATGACTCTCGAATGACTCGGGCTTCTGGTCTTCTACGTACTTCGAACATTTGTAGGCGATGATTTCCGCGATCGGCCACCACAAATCGCTGATAACCCTCTGACGACATGAAATCAATTCCGGAAGGAGTCCTGAACAAGGCGGCACGAGAACCGTGTCCCCCTACGTCATCAATCTCTACCGGATTGTCACTCCGACGATCGAGAAGAATGACCCGCTCCGAATCGGGTTCGATGACCGCCAACAGGAAGCCAGGATTTGAGCGATCGAGTGCCCAGTGAACTCCATAGTGAGAAATCAGGTCCACCCTTTCCCAAAGCTCTGCGGGGTCAGGGCGACTCTCCGGATGACGAGCGCCGAAA
>NZJA01000121.1 GCA_002691835.1 Planctomycetota bacterium | reverse complement strand
AGACGCAACTGCAGCGTCCGCAACACCGACTCGGTTTCAGCTGAAGGGCTGACGCCCAACAGGCGGAAATGATCGATGGGCAATTCCACCAGCGTTGCGTTCATTAGCAGAGAGACTTTAGGCAGCGAAAGGGGTTTTGCCCATCGCCTCAACACGGCCCCTTAAAGTTCGTTGTCAAAGAGGTGGTGCCATGAGTCAGGACATCGCAGTAGGCGCAGCGGCGGGCATCGATCAAAAGCTTGCGAATGGCGCGTCCCCGATGGGAGCTCATGCCGAGCGCTTGTCGTCTCTCGTGACCAGTCAAAGAGCCAGCGTGGATCGCGAGACAGGGTTGGCGCTGTACCGCGACATGACCCTGGGTCGCCGTTTTGAAGACAAATGCGCGGAGATGTACTACCGCGGAAAGATGTTTGGTTTCGTTCACCTCTATAACGGCCAAGAAGCGGTGAGTACCGGCGTGATCGGCGCCATGAAGCGTCAACACGACTGGTTTTGCAGCACCTATCGCGATCACGTTCATGCCTTAAGCGCAGGCGTCCCAGCCCGTGAGGTCATGAGTGAATTGTTTGGCAAGGAAACCGGCTGCAGCAAGGGTCGGGGCGGCTCGATGCATTTGTTTTCGAAAGCCCATCACCTGCTGGGCGGTTTTGCGTTTATCGGCGAGGGAATCCCTGTTGCCTTAGGCGCTGCCTTCACCAGTCGCTACAGGCGTGATGCCATGGGTGATTCCAGCAGTGACTCCGTCACCGCAGCCTTTTTTGGAGATGGAACCTGCAACAACGGGCAATTTTTTGAATGCCTCAACATGGCCCAACTTTGGAAGTTGCCCATCCTGTTTGTGGTGGAGAACAACAAGTGGGCCATCGGCATGGCCCATGACCGCGCCACCAGCGATCCGGAAATCTGGCGAAAGGCTGCTGCCTTCGGAATGGCAGGGGAAGAGGTGGATGGTATGGACGTGCTTGCCGTACGAGCCGCTGCTGAACGGGCGATCGAACGGGCACGGGCAGGGGAGGGTCCAACGGTTCTTGAATGCCTCACCTATCGATTCCGAGGTCATTCGCTTGCCGACCCTGATGAACTCCGAGCCGAGGAAGAAAAGCAATTCTGGGCCAAGCGCGATCCCCTCAAGGCCTTTGAACGCGATCTTGTTGGCGAAGGGTTGGTGAGCGCTGATGAACTGCGCGCGATCGAAAAAGAGATTGATGCTGAAGTGCAGGACTGCGTGGACTTTGCCCTCAATGCTCCAGAGCCGAATTCATCAGAGCTCACGCGCTATATCTGGGCGGAAGACTGAAATGTTGCCCAGCTAAAGACCATGCAATCTCTCCTGGTCTGCCGCAGCTCTGAACACCAGAGCGTGACGCATCACGAGTGGCTCAATGGCGTCGTAACCACCCCCAATCACGCTGGCCACAGGGATCTGACGACGCAGGCAGGCATCAAACACGAGATGATCGCGTTGCAATAGTCCCCTATCGGATAAACAGAGCCTCCCGAGTCGATCGTCTCGATGCGGATCCACTCCAGCGTTGTAAAGCACCAACTCAGGCTTAAAGCGATCGAGGAGTGAGGGAAGCACCTCACCAACCGCAGCAACGTAAGCCTGATCCTCCACACCATCCACGAATGGCAGATCACAATCGCTGCTCTGCTTTCGTGATGGAAAATTGGATGCGCTGTGGGCAGAAAATGTGAAGACCCGCGGTTCCTCAGCAAAGATCAGCGCAGTGGCATCGCCTTGATGCACGTCCAAGTCCACAATCATCAAGCGCTGCAGTCGCCCCTCATCCAAAAGGACCCTGGCTGACACAGCAACATCATTGAAGATGCAAAATCCACTGCCGTGATCGGGGAAGGCATGGTGTGTACCTCCGGCGAGATGGCAGGCCACACCATTCTCAAGAGCCAACCTGGCGGTAAGGAGGGTTCCTCCAACAGCCAGCCACGTGCGTTGTACCAAGGGAGTGGTAACTGGCAGACCAATCCTGCGCTGAGCTTGGCGATCAAGGGTGCCTTGCGCAAAGGCCTCGTGATAGCGGCGCTGATGAACTGTTTCGAGCCAGCGGCGGGGAGCAGGTAGAGGTCGATGCCACTGTTGGGGAGTCATCAGCCCCAGGTCACTTAAAGCCTCGAATAGGAACTTGAACTTCGCCATCGGGAAGCGATGGCTCGAGGGCAGAGGTGCGCTGTAGGCCGGGTGATAAACGAGGGGGACGACCACGGGCTTGGGAACTTGTCCTGTTTGGAAGAAGTCTCAATCCAAACAAGGCAAACCGTGGAAGCTGGACTCAACGGAAGACACAGGATTCAGCCGCCAACCAGTACAGACAGGTCAATCACAATTGCTTGACCTCTTCAAAAAAGCGTTAGTCACCACAACAGAGCAATATTGACTAAGCAACCTCGCAGATCTTTCCTTTTTACGTCTGGATAGATGCTTAAAATAATTGACTACAGCTAAATTGATTTACACCCGTGCTAGTAATAGAAGCGCTTTACAACTTTTAGATTGATAAGTTCAGGCACATCCAGATAAGCCGTTCTTTCACCTTCTACCTCTCTTTGCTTTCTCGAAAACTCTCCTTGAAAGCCAAGGAACTGACTGGTAGCTTCTTCTAACTTACAGGCTCTATCCGTAACATACTTTTCATAAGTATCAGAATCGCTAAAGTGGACCAAATAATCAATACGTTCACCTTTATCCTTCCATTTATCACAAGCTATTTTTGCCTGCTCCCGTGATGCATACTTCCCGCATCCAACCAACACAGATGCAAGGACGACAGAAGACAGAAGGATTCTCTTTTTAATCATCTAGTTCTTGTAGTAGTACTGACAGTAGTTGCTAACAACTGAGCTAATCCCCTTTCCTCTGTTGTCCTTCAGCCCCAACCGCTCCCCTGCTTCCTCGTAAGAGATTTGTCGTGAAGCAGCAAGAGCACATGTCTCCCGATTGGCTCCGCAAGACGCCAACAAAAGCAGGACAGGAAGCAGCAAGAATGCCTTTTTCATACCCCGACAATAGCAACACAAAGCCATTAGCGCTCACAGTTAAATTTGCATAATCTCTAATTCTCGCCGACTACTCACGGACCCCATCAACACCTTCGCTAATAAATTCATAACCAGTTTTCATGCGATTTTAAGTCATTGCATGGGGGTCACTAATTTGCAGCTCAAGATTTTAGACCACCATGATATTCAACAGCAATATTCTAATGAGTGATATCGAGTTTAGAACCCTAAGGTCTGACGCAATAAGCAAATATCATCATGCAGTTCGCAATTTTGAATGGACCAAGGCTCGTGAATATAGAGATAGCATTAATGAGTTATTGTCTCAATACTGGCAGCTCACACTCACTCACAAATTGCAATAGCGTTGCCGACCAAGCCTCGACAATCCTTTTCCCTATATTCGTTAGCGAACATTCTAGACCCATGCAAGCACACATTAAAATCTTCGCCGCAAAACAGAATAGCCCTAGAAGTTTTAACCAAACACTCTTGCAAATCAAAACTCCTTAAATNTTAAATACTGACTCGGATAATCAATTTTTTTTACTGGTGATGATCTTTCCATTGTCCCGCTTCGTACACGCTTCTCTTCCCCGTGCTGCACCGTTAGCATGTCTCACGTCCCAGCATGAAAGATACAAGGAACACAAGAGCAGGGAGAGTTANGCTTTGCATTTCTGCTCAATACCTGAAGTACTTTACTTTTTTGCGGGNTGCTTGATTGCTTTTAGCATCCTTTTCATAACCAACCACCTGTCTATTTCCTTTGTCATATAAACATTCTCTTGTATGTGACGTGAGTCCGTATTGATAGCTGCGAATACTGATACCTTGATTCCCCCACTTCACGCACGATTTCATCGCATCTTCAGCTGATGGACGATTACAGCCTATAAGCCCGATAAAAACAAAAGAGAGAAGTTTGACATTCGCAAGCCTCATTAGCCAAGGAAGCAACGACGGTTCTTTTCTTTCCNACTATCATAACAAACAAAATACTTTCGATTAATCTCTTATGTTGCAGTGANAGCAATAGCCTTATTCCCCTAGACCCTTGAATTCTTTCAGCAGAGTGCGATTGAGTCGGTCATCGCAGCCGACAACCATTTGCGGGTAGATCGATCCTTGTAAATATGGTCGATAAGCAGCAGCACAGACTTTCTGGGTTGCTTGTTTCCAGCTCTCAAGAATCTTTGGTGTCAGTTGCTTTTCAAGTGCATTGTTGGACTTTTTCAAACTCTTGGATACACACCACCTCATCTCAACCGTATTCTGTCCCGGGCACTGAATGTCTTGTTGTTCTGCCTTTGCTGGCATGACTGGCAACAAGATCAGGAGTAGAAGTGCTTTCACTCTAGTTCTTAACCCTTTTTGACAACATGATCTTGCACTCTATCTTGGAGGGTCTTTCAGNCCTTGGCGGGGGNAATTGCATCACCAACAGAGCGGAGTCAGTCATTCGTCATTGACCAGACCTCTGGGTTGGTGAAGAGCAGAAGACCANGCCAAACAAGGATGANGAGCATCACTCCACCTCTTCGTCNTTGATGATGCGGATGATCGTTACAACTCAAAGAGAGCGTGTGAGGAGCTGCATCCAGCAGTCTGTATGTTACTCAAATTCAAATTTATGCACAGGAACTAGCTGATCAGGAGGCGAGCTTGAAACATTGATGATTGCTTCCGGTGCAACCATTCTTGCCATCTCTAAGAANGGCAGCCAGACCATAGGGTTACAGCAATAACGTTCGAAAAATTTTCTGCACCCGTGTACATACGAACATGGATTCAGAAACCCTCTCGTATGGGTGCCTCCAAGCCAACTCGTTCGAATCGCCATGCAAGTAGCGCTTTTCACGTGTTAATAGCACGATATATGACGTATCTCTATCTCCCAATCTGTTGACTATTTTTCTTTTCGGTATCAAAATGAACCTATCAAAGAAGTGAGGCGGGTGATGGGCATTACAAGCTCACTTCTTTTTCATTCTTTTTGCCCTCGCACTTCGTTCTGAAAGGCGAGCAAGCAGGCTATGGCTGACTCGNTTCGTGCAAACCACAATAACGATTGTCATCTGTGGCAATAGCTGCCGATGACTTTTTTCTCAGGAGCGAGAGATTCACCAATCAAGAAGTCACAGCCACCAAAAAACGACCAAATCTGCGTCATTGAACTCCAGGTGGTCTCCAAGGCGCTCCTTTATCTGCTTAGCCCCTACAGTCTTCTCTGATCAGTGAAGCCTTTCTTCACGACAATCTCAGGGCAACGAAGCTGTACAACCNGTGCCAGAAATGGAGCATTGATTGTGAAACGCATAGGCGGTTTCCTTGGACTATGAATCGCCAGGGAAATCAGTAAGGGAAGAGGAGGATGGCGCCCACCTTTTTTCCATTAGACACCTCCTTATGATCAAACAACGATGAGGAAACTAAAGCAACCAACAAAGGCACTTAGATTGATTCATTGGAAGTCATTCTTTGCTGATTGCAGCAACTCCAGCAATTCATGCAGTTCACCGTTGGTAACCATCCAATCTCCATCTTGGTCTTTAGTGACATGGGAAGATTTCAGCATCCATGCATCCTCTAGCTTCAGAAGCGTGAAATGCTTGGAGGTATGTTCTGCCATTGGATTNNTATTGCTAANCNACTTTAGCAAGTTTTANGATTTTAACATGATGCACTAACTCTTAGATTGAGTCCTTGATTGTGAAATTNATANGCGGTTTCCTTGAGGTATCAATCGCTGGGGAAATCAGTAAGGGGGAGATGTTGCCAACCATCTTCTACCAATTGACTCACACGAAAAAGCTGAAGCGCTGCTTGTCACCACTTAGCCGTTAGGGCAATGAGGCAACCACCCTTAAAGGACAGCATTGCAACACGGTCATCACGGACGAAATCCACCACCTCATCACTGAAAGGATCATCCTCAAGGCGCCTTTCGGAAAGCATCAAGAAATTGGCATCAATGTGGCGAAGAAGAGCATTTCTCGATTCAACATANTCCTTATAATCCTTAGATTNCACATCCATTTCGAAAACCTCTTTGATCCGAAATCTAAGGTTCTTGTCAAAGACAAGCTCGGAATCGTCGCGCTAGAACCGTCTGTGNACTGAAACCACTTATCTTTTGCACCTGAACAATCATGTANGCAAAAGTCACCGATAGAACGATGCAAGCAAGAGCATTCATCCAATACTTGGGTCAATTATGTTGNCCCTGAGGGACTGCTCCAGATGTTCGATTGAGCGCTCTTGTTGATCCTTGCGGCGCTGAAGATCCAACTCAGCCTGATGCTTTGCGCCATCGATTTGTTGCTGACCCCCATTCATCATTTCTGTATAGGTGAGCGCTCTGGGCTTGCTCGGCTGATTTGATTCGGTCAAGTGTTTCGTCTCAGGGATGAAAGCAGAAGTCTCTCAACTGTTCTTACAGGTTCGGACTCGCGCAATTGGGTGAGCACTTCGCGAGTTTGGACGTTTTGGAGTCGCTCTATGAATCCGGGATGTCAACTGGAACCCCCACAAGACTCGCAGTTCAAGGATCTAGACATCAATCGACAATGCATTGATCCATTGCCTACAAGAACCCAATTGATCAGCTAGGGACCACAGGGAATCTGATGACCTCATGAAGGACGAAAAAGATGACCACGACTGATGCTTGTGACCAGCCGCGGAATCTTCGAGCCATCAGAACGTTGGAGACATCCGACGGGTGAGATTGCGCAGCTTGCGCAGTGACTTCAATTCCACCTGGCGTACGCGTTCACGCGAGACATCGAGCAAACGACCAATTTGAGCCAGGGTGTGGCGCTCGTTACCGTTTAAACCAAACCTCAGAGTGAGCACATGTTGCTCCTGCTCACTCAAGTGACTTAACCAGCGGCCAAGTTGTTCGTGGTGAATGCGCTGTTCGACCTTGTCGAGAGGCTCCTCTGCTGAGGAATCGGCAATCAAATCGCCAAGGAAACTACGGCCATCCTCTCCATTCACAGGAGCATCAAGACTGCTAGTCGTGAGAGCCTGACGGAGCAAGGAGTCGAGCTCCTCAACAGGCATGTCCAGAGCTTCTGAAATCTCGAGGCGACTCGGCATCGCACCCAGCTTGTGTGCGAGATCCAGACTCACTTTGCGGATGGTGGTGAGACGCTCGCTCAAATGCACGGGCAGACGGATCGTGCGTGACTGACAAGCAATCGCCCGGGTCATGCTCTGACGGATCCACCAAAAGGCGTAGGTGGAAAACTTATATCCACGCGTTGGATCAAACTTCTCAACCGCCCGTTCCAAGCCAAGGGAGCCCTCTTGAATGAGATCGAGAAGCTCAAGACCTTTGCCTTGATATTTCTTCGCGACACTCACAACAAGGCGTAGGTTGGCCTTCATCATCCGCTGCTTGGCACGCTGGCCAACGCGAATCATGCGGCGGTCCTTGGAGCTGAACTCTTCGCTGTCGGGAGAAACTGTTCCGTCCTGGGTCAGCTCCATGAACTTCTGGACCTGATTGCCAAGCTCAATTTCTTCAGCAGCGGTCAACAGTGGTATTCGGCCAATCGTCGCCAAATACCAACTAATCGGATCACTGCTTCTGCGTCTCTGA
>NZJA01000120.1 GCA_002691835.1 Planctomycetota bacterium | reverse complement strand
CAGGATTCACGATGCGGATGTTGCAAGGCCGGAAGTTTCGCTTTGAGTGGAATGGCGATGTCGAAGGTGTCGCGAAAGTCTGGGAGTTGCTTTCTTCGAATGGATTCGTGATCTCTGGAATCAGTAAGCAGGAAGACGATTTGGAAAATATCTTCATGACTCTGACGTCAGGAGAAGTGCAATGAGCAAGGAGCTGATCTACAGGTTTTTTGGTGTTGCCATGATGCAAAAGGATCTGTTTCTGGCGATGAAGCGTACTTCATGGTTAGTGACCCAGTGGGCTTATACGGCAGTGATCGGGTTCGTTTTGGCGGCCAACATTGTTTATATGAAAGCTGGAGACGGATTTCCCGATGCCCTCTGGAGTACAAGGGGTGCTACTGAGATCGTCAATGTGTATATGTTCATGCAATTACTGTTGATCTGCATCATCTTCCCCTTCCTATCTGGGAGTTCCATTACACGAGAGAGATCCGAAAAGACCTGGGCTCTCCTGAAAACCACATCACTCAAGCCGGGAGAACTGATTCGGGGAAAGTTTTTTTCTCTGGTTTGCCTCGGCTTGTACCTTTTGTTTTTAAGTGCTCCTCTCCTCGTTTGCATCACCCTGTTGGGGGGGGTGAACCTGTCCGACGTTCTCTTCGAATATTGTTTTCATATTAGTTTGATCGTATGGATTTCTGCAATTGGGGTCCTGAGTTCTTCAATGACTCGTAGAGGCGCTTTATCGATCCTCTCAACTCCTTTGTTCTTTTTCTTTCCAATGTTGATGGTGATATCACTGGTAGGGGAAACCTATCTGGGCAATCAGCAGATGGTGATGAGCATGGTGGTGAGTCAGTTATTAGCAGCCCCCATAGAGACCGGGATCATAGTCTCTGCGGTGTTGATTAGTGTCATCGCAGCGCTGATCGGGGCAACGCATTTGATTTCGCCTGAAAATTCGACCCGAAGCCTTCCGACGCGAATCGGAATATTTTCCTTGTACCTTTATATCGTCGCCTGCTTACATATTTTTTTCAGAGTCAGACCAAGTAATCTAGAAGTGGCTGAAATCTTGGGGTATAGCCTTTTTGTTATGGCTTCGATGATCCCGCTTTTAAGAATTGCAGGTGCAAGTCCCAAAGTACCGTTGGGCATTCAGCAATTCGCCCGGGATCACCCTTTTTCTTCAAGAGCCCTGATTTTCTTCACTCCAGGCGGGATCAGAAATTTACTGTTTTGTTTTCTGATTATCTTTTTGTTTATTCCTGCCGGAATTTTTGAATGGCAGCCGAATGCATTTAATGAAGATACTGATTTAGTCCGCAAGATGGCAGACATTGATTTTATGCGAGGATTGTATTTGTCGAGCTTGTTTTGGATCGGTTCGATCATGGCTTTTGCATGGTTTTTAGGACAGTGTGGATGCTCCAGTATTTTGAGTGCTTCTTTGGTATTTACGGTCAATCTGATTGCTGTTTTACTTTTGACGGTATTAACGATTCGCTTGGACGTCTTTTGGCCAGCCTTTTCCCCTAATGTATCGATGGTTTCTACACCCTTTAATCTCATTCAGACCATTGCGTCGAGTTCAGCCCGGAGTTTTCAAAAGGGTTTCGAGGGCTACAATGATGGTTCTATACGAATGGATACTATTTTTAATGTCTCTCAAATATTCCTATTTACCATCTTGGGTTGTTTAGTCGCCTTGAAGAAAAATAGAGCTCTCATATCAAGATTTGCAGAATCTGATCAGGGGTTGCTATTAGATTTACCGGATCTGGTCGAGGCTGATTCAGATTCGGAACATGACCAAAAGGGAACTGCAATAAAAGTTGTCGAACAGGTAGATTCTTCTCAATCTGAATCAACAGAGGAGGAACAGTGATCGTCAGAAGATCTCTTTGGCTGTGTCTATGTGTAGGTGTTTTACTGACGATATTTTCAGTCACGGTGGTCGCCGACGATGTCATCGTTTTAAAAAGTGGCCGAACGATCATTGGTAAGATTTTAAAAAGAACTGATCAGTCACTCGAAGTTGAAATGGTTGTCGGGAAGTCCCGTGCAAAGATCACGATCTCTACAGATGAGATAGAACGCATCGAAAAAGGTGAAAACCCGGATAACGAATTTCGTAAGAGGTGGTCGAGTCTTGACCCTAAAGATCTCGAAGGACATAACACGCTACTTCAATGGTGTGTGGGTCAAGGTCTGAAAATTCAGGCAACTCAAGTTCGGCAAAGAATACAAAAAATAGAGTTGGCATTACTGAAAGATAAGTTTCCGGATCTTTGGTGTCGTCCCTGTGGTGCGACAGGAAAGATCAATTGTCTTGGTTGTCAGGGTAAAGGCGTTGAGGTCTCTCCTTGTCAGCGGTGCGCTGGTCAAGGCACTGTGGGTTGTCGGGCCTGTTCTCGAAAAAAAGAGGGAAGCCTTGATTGTCGGCGGTGTGGTGGAGCGGGAACTTATGAGCGATTCGACCCCTCCAAGGGGCGAAAGGTCAAGACTCGTTGTTCGACCTGTAGCGGCAAAGGGAAAATTGAATGTCCAACTTGTTCAGGAAAACAGAAATCTCGTTGCGATGATTGCAAGGGGGAGGGTGGGAAGAGTCTTCCATGCAGGGATTGCTCTGGTAAGAAGGCATTAATCTGTAAGCCGTGCGAAGCCTCTGGAGTAAAGGGGAATCCCGAAAAGAAGCCGCTGCCAAAGGAAGAAGTCAAAAAGGGATCCGATGCTGAAAAGTCTGAAGAGGCTCCACCAAAAAAGAAGCCGGTCATCAAAAAGAACCCATTTGGCTAACTCAGCTTTATGCGCTAAAAGTCGACCATTAACAGTGCTTAGGATTCTTCTTTCTGGATTTGAACCATCAGTGTACCTGCTGCCACTGTCTCGCCCGCTGATACTTGAATCATTGAAATAGTTCCAGAATCCGGGGCTGAGATTTCATTTTCCATTTTCATTGCTTCAAGGAGTAAGAGCGGCTGTCCGGCTTCGACCACTTGGCCCTCTTCCACTAACACCTTACGAACAATCCCAGGCATGACACTTTCCACCGAGATCATACCGCTGCTGGCGCCGGATCCAGAAACCTCCCGGGTGATCAGGTCGACGGGATCGAGAACCCCTAGTTCGATAGGCTCATGATCGAGGAGAAATCTCAATGGAGAACCGATCTGATTTCCTGGTAGCAGTGTGATGGTTCGAGTTTCTCCGTGTGAAATCATTCTGAGAACTGTGCCTTCTTCAATGACGTCAACACGGGCTTTCATATCGGTTCCATCTGGTAACTCAAATGTCCACTCTCTGCCGGTCGGATCACATTGAGCGACTAGGTTGGCATGCTTGTCTGCCCATTCGATTTGATACTTCATCTTTTTGAATTTCCTGTTCCTTCTCGCCTTGCAGCTTCTCCCCATGCACCCCCAGAATGATCAACAGGGGTCGATTGGCTAAATGAAGAGGCGAGGGCGTGACGTGCAATAATTGCGGCGACCATTTGAATCGAATCTGGATCCCAATCTCCGTCACGTTTCTTTTGGAGCCAATTCTCCAGAGTCGTCGTGTCGAAATCTCCAGCAAGGAACCAGTCCTGTTTACATAATTCGATTCCTAGGGGGATGTTGGTGTGGATGCCCCCGATTCGGAGTCGTGACAGAAGAGAAGAGAGTCTTTGTGAAGCCATATCTCGGGTGTCCGCCCAGACAATCGCTTTTGCGAGCATCGGATCGTAGAACGGGGTGACCTCAAGACCTTCTCTCAGTGCGCCATCAATCCGACAAAACGGGGCATGCGGGATCCTCAATCCCAGAATTTGCCCGGTTGAGGGAATGAAATCTCGATAAGGATCCTCTGCGCAGATCCTGAACTCCAAAGACCAACCACGCATAGGGATGTCAGGGTCATGGTCGAGTTTTTTTCCTGCAGCCACGTCCAGCTGCATTCCGACCAGGTCTATTCCCGTGACTAATTCAGTCACTGGGTGTTCAACTTGGAGGCGTGTGTTCATTTCCAGAAAGTAAAATTCGCCCCGTTTTTCCTCGTAAAGAAACTCCATAGTTCCTGCGCCTCGATAATTGAGAGCTGAAGCGCCGGATACCGCTGCCTCCCGGAATCTCCTTCGAAGTTCTTCATTGACTGCAGGAGATGGACTTTCCTCGAGCACCTTCTGATGATTTCTTTGAAGGGAACATTCCCGTTCTCCAAGAAACCAAACCGAGCCATGCCCGTCTCCGACAACCTGAGCTTCAATATGTTTTGCTTCTTGAACCAGACGTTCGATATAAACCCGGTCATCTCCAAATGAGGCTTTCGCTTCGGATCTTGTTCGTTCCCAAGCTGAAACCAGCTCATCGTCTGAGTCGACTCTTCGGATACCTTTTCCACCACCTCCACCGGCTGCTTTCAGAAGTAGGGGATAGCCAATTTCTACAGCGGCTGCCCGAAGGTCCGCTTCATTGTCGATAGGGCTCTCTGTCCCAGGAATCACGGGAACCGAGGCTGCTTGCATGAGTTCACGTGCGCGAACCTTATCGCCCATGGAATCAATTTGTTCAGGAGTCGGACCGATAAATGTAAGACCGGCTTTTTCGACCGCTCTGGCAAAGTCTGCGTTTTCAGCAAGAAATCCATAGCCTGGATGAATTGCATCTGCACCGGTGTGACGCGCTGCTTCAAGCAGCCTGTCGACTCGAAGGTACGATTCGGTGGGAGCCGCGGGCCCCAGAAGGAAAGATTCGTCAGCAGCAAAGCGGTGAGGAGCAGTTCGATCGGCTTCCGAATGAACTGCTACCGTTTCGATTCCCCGCTCCCGACATGCCTGGAATACCCGAATCGCGATTTCGCCTCGATTGGCCACGAGCACTTTTTTGATAGGTTTGTTGGGGTGAGAACTCACAGTGGCTCATTCCCATGTTTTTTGGGTGGATTGCTGTCTCTTTTTCCAGCCAGGAGTCTCAGTCCCTCGATGAGCCTTTGGCGGGTTTCTGGTTCCTCGATGACGGCATCCACATAACCCCTTTCTGCAGCTGTGAAGGGGTTGGCGAAGAGGTCTTCGTATTCACGAGTCCGATCTTCCGCCACCTGCTGGGGGTCTTCTGAAGCTGAGATCTCTTTTCGGAAGAGGATTTCGACGGCTCCTTTGGCACCCATGACGGCGATTTCTGCTGAAGGCCAAGCATAGTTCAGGTCACCACGAATGTGCTTTGAAGACATCACATCGTATGCACCTCCATAAGCTTTGCGTGTGATGACCGTCAATTTTGGAACAGTGGCTTCGCAGTAGGCGTAGAGCAATTTAGCTCCGTGTGTGATGATCCCATTCCATTCTTGATCGGTCCCTGGCATAAAGCCGGGAACGTCGACAAAGGTCAGGATCGGGATGTTGAAGCAATCGAGAAACCGCACGAAACGGGCCGCTTTGACGCTCGCCTCGATATCGAGGCAACCTGCGAGAACAGAAGGCTGATTGGCCACGATTCCCACCGTTTTGCCATCCATGCGCGCAAAGGCTGTAATGATGTTTCGGGCGTATTCTGGCTGAACTTCGAAAAGGGAGTCTCTATCGACAACCCTTCGAAGAATCTCGTGCATATCGTAAGGCTTTTCACGATTATCAGGGATGACGTCACTGAGTGCGGCATCCGAGCGGTCAATGGGGTCGTTGCATTCGATTGCAGGAGCGGATTCCAGATTGTTTGCCGGAAGGTAGGAGAGCAGTTTGCGAATCTCCTCCAGAGTATGGCGATCGTCTCGACAGCGAAAGTGGGCAACACCACTCTTCGAGGCGTGAGTTTTCGCTCCACCAAGTTCTTCCTGTGTGACCTCTTCATGGGTCACGGTTTTGACCACATTGGGTCCGGTCACAAACATGTAGGATGTTCCATCTGCCATGAAGATGAAGTCTGTCAGTGCTGGTGAATACACCGCACCGCCTGCACAGGGTCCCAATATTGCACTGATTTGTGGAACGACTCCGGAGGCCATGGTGTTTCTCAGGAAGATATCTGCGTATCCACCGAGGCTGGCGACTCCTTCCTGAATTCTTGCTCCACCCGAATCATTGAGGCCGATCATCGGTGCTCCAGATTTGATGGCCATTTCCATGATTTTGCAGATCTTTGCGGCGTTAGTGGCAGAGAGGCTGCCTCCTTCAACCGTGAAGTCCTGACTGTAGAGAAAGACTCTGCGCCCATGGACTTCGCCCCAGCCAGTGATGACACCGTCACCGGGGATCTTGCGGTCTTGCATTCCAAAATCGGTACAACGGTGGGTGACCATGGCATCGAGCTCTTGGAATGTCCCGGGGTCGAGGAAAACCTCGATTCTCTCGCGGGCAGTCAGTTTTCCGGATTGGTGTTGTTTGTCGACCCGTGCTTCTCCACCGCCATTTCTGGAGGCTTCCAGACGATTACGAGTTTCGACCCGGTTCTTCTCCTTCATCAGGAGAGCTCCTCTCGATTGGGATATTCCACGAGCTCAATTAAGACTCCACCGGTACTCCCGGGGTGTACGAAGTTGATTCGGGTATTGTGGCTCCCTGGTTGGGGAGTGTCATAAATTAATTTGGCCCCGCTCTTGTCCAGTCTGCTCATCGTTTCTTCCAGATGGGGCGTGCGGTAGGCGATGTGGTGAATTCCTTCACCTTTTTTGTCGATGAAACGAGCGATGGGAGAATCTGGGCTGGTGGGTTCCAGTAATTCGGTTTTTCCCTCACCGGTTTCCAAAAAGGCAACGGTCACCTGTTGGGATTTAACGACCTCCCGGTGACCTGCTTGAGCACCGAGCCCGTCACTCCACAGTGAAAGAGCTTTTTCAATCGACTTCACTGCAATACCAATGTGGTCGATGACCAGACCTTGGATCATGGCTCTACTCCGTTCCTTCGCTACGAAGGTGTCGATTCAGATCAGAAACGATTTTTTCGAGGGGGGTTCCTGGGGGGTAGAGGTGATCAAATCCAGCACGATTCAAGGACTCGATGTCTTGTTGTGGAATGATCCCGCCGCCGAAAAGGAGGATATCCTCAGCATTTTCCTCTTTGAGCAGGCGAGAAACCTCGAGGAAGTGAGTCTCGTGAGCTCCGGAGAGACTGGAGAGACCAATCGCCTCCACATCCTCTTCTATGGCAGCTCTGACAATCTGCTCAGCAGTCGTTCGCAAGCCGGTATAGATAACCTCCATACCCGCATCGCGTAACGCACGAAGTACCAGTCTTATTCCACGGTCATGACCGTCGAGACCCGGTTTTGCCAAGAGGATACGAATCGGTCCGCTTCTAGCCATGATCCTGAAACTCCCCAAAAACCCTGCTCAGGGTGGTGCAGATTTCACCGAGAGTGCAACCCGCTTCCAATGCTTCCACCATGATCGGAATCATGTTGGTGTCTCCTGCTGCTGCTTCTTCAAGTTTTTTTAGCTGGTGTTCGACAGTCCCTTTGTCCAGCTGTTGGCGATGAGACTCCAGAGTGTTTCGACGCTGGGACTCGACTGCAGGATCAACGCTGAAGGGGGCGTCGGGGATTTCACCGTCATTGGTCACACCCACGGGGGTCGTTTTTCCAGAATCCTGATCAAGTTGCGCTTTGTAGGCACTGTCTTCGATCGCCCGGCGAACAAAGCCATCGCGGATCGCCTTTAACATGCCACCCCTCTGATCGATTTGCTCAATTAGGGCGAGAGCTTCATTTTCCAGGCCCGTCGTTAAATCCTCGATAAAGGGGGATCCGCCGAGAGGATCGACGCAATCGGCGACCCCTGACTCTTTGGCCACGATCTGTTGAGTCCTGAGTGCGAGCCGGGCAGCTTCTTCGCTGGGAAGTGAAAGAGCCTCATCCCAGCCATTGGTGTGAAGAGACTGGGTTCCGCCCAAGACTGCAGCAAGGGCCTGAATCGTGACTCGGACCACATTGTTAGAAGGTTCCATCGCTTGCAGGGTGGAGCCACCGGTTTGACTATGAAACCTTAATTGACAGGCCCGGTCGTCGGTGAGTTCAAATCTCTCGCGGCAAATTTTCGCCCACATTCTGCGAGCCGCACGAAACTTGGCCACTTCCTCAAAGAGCTGATTGTGCGAGTTAAAGAAAAATGAGAGCCGACGACCCACAGCAACGAGGTCGAGTCCTCGCTCGCGACAGGCTTCCATGTATGCGATACCGTCGGCAAGGGTAAATGCGATCTCCTGGGCAGCCGTCGAGCCAGCTTCACGAATGTGATAACCGCTGATACTGATCGGATAAAACGCAGGGACTTCCTTTTGACAGTACTCGATGACGTCAACGACCAGGCGCATGGATGGTTCGACGGGGAATCTCTGAGTTCCGCGAGCGATGAACTCCTTGAGGATATCGTTCTGAAAGGTTCCGCGAAGTTTGGCAGGATCGATGCCCCGACGTTTAGCAAGAGCGACCAGCAGTGACAGCAGGATTGAGGCTGTCGAGTTAATCGTCATCGAAATGCTGACGCTGTCGATGGGGATATCTGCGAGCAGTGCATCCAGGTCATCCACCGTATTGATGGGGACTCCCACTCGACCAACTTCGCCAAGAGCTTCTGGAGCATCACTGTCAAAGCCGATTTGAGTCGGCAGATCGAAAGCGACCGAGAGGCCGGTTTGGCCCTTCTCGAGAAGGTAACGAAACCTCGCATTGGTTTCAGCGGGAGAGGAATAGCCTGCGTACTGGCGCATCGTCCACAATCGTCCCCGATACATGCTCGGGTGAATCCCTCGAGTAAAGGGGTATTCGCCAGCCCCAGCAGCCTGTGGATCGTCGGAATACATCGGCTCGAGAGGAAATCCACCTGCAGTCAGGAATGGATCCTCCCGTTCAGGATGACTCTCAACGAATGGACGCCAAGTGCGTTCCTTCCACTCGGAGGGTGACGGGCTGTCGGACTTCATTTCAGCACTCCTCTGCAAGACCATCGCTATCGCTGAGGTCTCTCACATGGCGAATTTCAGCGGATCGCAGTTCGACCCTTCGAGGCTGACCTGAGGATTCGGTTTCAACGATCAATGCACCATCTTCGGTGAGTGAGATCGCTTCTCCGCGCCTCTGCTGACCTTCCAGGTCGAGCCAAGTGATTTTTCTTCCAATGGTATCGAGAACGGAGGCCACTCTCAGTTGATTCCGGGATCTTCCTCCCGGTTTGAGATCTTCCAAAACCGACGCATCGAACTCTTTCAGGATACTTTCCAGAGCTTCTTCTGGGGAGGGACTCTGGCCAAATTCCGCAAGGATCGTCGTCGCCTCAGAGGGGACCTCAGGGTGGCGATGGAGCTCTTGGGAAGAGATTTGCAGATTCAGGCCGACTCCCATCAGCACTTCAGTCCCCTGTGGAGTCAGCATGACCTCAGAGAGGATTCCACCCCATTTTTTGCCACAGACCATCAGGTCATTCGGCCACTTGATGGAGAGTGGGGGCCAATTTGGAAGTAACAGGCCCACCCCTTTCTGAACAGCAAGACCCAGGAGCAAATTCAGGAACGGGTCCGGATCTCTTTCCAAAGGCATGACCAGAGTGCACCAGAGCCCTCCTGGAGGGCTTTCCCAGAGGTTTCCACGACGGCCTCGCCCTGCCAGCTGGCGTTCGGCGATCACGACCCGCTTGCAACCGGGAGCCGTTTCGACGAGGCGGCGTGCTTCCAATTGCGTGCTGGGTGTTTCTGCCAGTCGGTGCCATTGCCAATCCATGCGGGTTTCCTCCTGAAGCCATTTTAGCTGACGTTTCATGGGATGGGAGTCCGTGATATTCTGGAAGAATGACGCAAGAAGAGAAAAAACTCAAACCGAAGGACTTGATGGAGCAGACGGGAATCTCCCGCCAGCTACTTCAGTCTTTGGTCACGATGCGATTACTGGAGCCGGCAGAGGTCACCGATTCGGGGCGTTACCTCTACGACGACACCAGTGTGACGGTGGTGAAAGCCTACCTCCGCTGGCGAGATCTCGGTTATCCCAGAGCTGAAATTCGCCGAATGTTTCAGCACCGATTCCGTCGCAAGAGCGGTGGCAAGGATCCCGGGAGTGACCAATGAGTGAATCCAACCTTCCGCAGTTTCAGGGAAGGGTTCAATTGCGTCCTCGTTATGAGGAGACAGACCAGGGGGGGATTATCCATCACTCCCGGTATGTCGTCTGGTTCGAAACTGCCAGAACAGAGTGGTTGCGAGACCAAGGCCTTCCTTACAAGGCGATGGAAGAACGTGGGATCCGCCTTCTCGTTTCCGAAGTCAAAACCAGATATCTGAAACCCGCTTACTACGATGATCTGATCACCATATTGACGAGGGTGAAGTCCTGTGGAGGGGCTCGTATTCAGCTTGAGTATGAAGTTTTGGGACCCGAGCAGGAGATTCTTTGCTTGGGTGAAACGGTCTTGGCTTGCGTCGATGTGGATCGCGGCAAGCCGACTCGACTACCCGCTGAACTGATTCAGATTGCCAAGGCTGTGGACGAAGTAGGGAAATGCCCATGAAGTTAGGGATTTCCACTCCTGACGATCTGCAATGGATCAGCCTCTCAGAGGGAACCCTGATTCTTGGAAGATCCGGATCTTGTTCGATTCGCCTTTCCGATCCGGTACTCAGTCGTCAGCATTGTGCCATCACACGGGATGGAGACAGGGTGACCTGTTCCGATCTCGGGAGTTCCAACGGGACTTATCATGAAGGAGCCTTGATCGAGAGATTCGATCTTGAGCATGGCTCTGTCATCGAGCTGGGGGACTCTGCACTGATGCTGGTTTCGTCTTCTGACAGGCTTCCAGGAACGCAGGCTCCGCCCCGATCCCCGGCTAGAATTCAGGCATTGGTGGAGTCGAGACCAGAGCTCGAGAATTCTGCTATGGAGACTGATCCAGGTCTCTTTGGATGGAATTTGGAAAAGTCTGGATTACTCCAGGAAGTGATCGTCGACCGGGTGATTACAGAGTTAATGAAAATATTGACTCACTCCGACCCCGAGTTTCGATCGATGTTGACCCGAACGATCGATCGAGCGATTTCACAACAAGTCATCGAGTCCTCCGCCGACCTGGAGGAACTGAGAGCTGAAATCCGTAAGATTCTTGAGAAGGAACGATCATGAACCTGCTGCTGGCGATCACTTTCGTAATCCATCTGTTTCCGGGAATGCTGGGGGATGACGGTTCCAACGCAGCCAGTGAGCTCCTTGCAGCTTTCAAAAAGAATGATGAATCTACGATTTGTGATGCGATGGAGAAACTCGCAGAACACGATGGAGACCTTGCTGCGGGCTTGTTGATTGAAAAAGGAATGTCTCACTCCTCATTGTTGGTTCACGAAGAAGCTCTTCGGTTAGCGCGGACTCTGAAAAGTGATGATGCTCGCGATCGCATCGTGCAGATCGTCAGAAGGTCGAGAAGATTTGAAAGCCGGATGGACGCGATGCGGGTTCTCAGGTCTTGGCCACAGAACGATTCCAGACCCGAGCTGATTGGGCGCCTTGCCGACAAGACGGATTGGGTCGTTTCTTTTGCGATTCAATCTTTGCGTGATCACCCCCATTCGGAAACCGTGACGGCCCTGATTGATCTGCTGCCAAAAGCAAAAGGTCGTCAGGCTGAAGATATCGTCGATCTTCTCGAACAGATGACCGGTGAGAAATACCCCGCTGAAACTGCAGGCTGGAAGATCTGGTGGGAACAAAATCGGGACAGCTGGACCCCGGTGGATTCCGGGCAGTCAGACGAGAGTGAAAAGAAGGACGTCAGCACTGCGGTCAAGGACGGCCTTTATGGCGAAATCGCCAGCGAACGAGTGGTTTTTCTTCTCGATGTTTCGGGAAGTATGCTGGCGAGTACCGAGATCGCTGACTCGCGAATGGAAATCGCCAAAGTTCAGCTGAAGAGAGTTCTGCAAGGTGGGCTGACTCCGACGAGCAAATTTACAGTCGTCGCTTTTTCTGATGAGCTGACGGTGTTGTCACCCAGATTGATCAAAGCCAAAGGCTCGAGCCTGAAAAAGGCAGTTCAATTTGTCGACAACCTCGAGGCTGGGGGCGAAACGAACAGTTATGGAGCACTGAAAAAGGCCTTTGCCGACCGAGAAGTCGACACGATTTATCTCCTCTCTGACGGGTCACCGACCGCAGGAGAGGAAACCTCGTTGAAGTTGATTGCAGATGCGGTTTCCCAGTGGAATCGATATCGAGGAGTCAGAATCCACTGTATCGGTTTCTTTGCCGGGACAGCTCCAAACCAGGATGAGGTTCGGGCTGGCGAGTTCTTGAAGACACTGGCAAAGTTCAATTTCGGTCGCTACGTCGAGATTCGTTGATCTGCGCAGTGCTTGACGTAGTCGGGCACAGCGGTTTTCATCCAGAAGACTTCCATTACAAGGAGATGAATTGGCGGACATTCCTGAAGACCCGACGATCGACGCTCTTATCGGCCATCGTGGCGATGGGGAGAATCCGCAGCCTTCGGAGCGGGATTTGGTCAAGCAGGTTTTGGACAAGCTGACGCCAGAGCAACGTCAAATGGCCTCGGATGAAATGTTCCAAAGTTTGGAAAGCAGGGGCCCGGGTTTGTTGGTCCTCGCTAAAGATCATGACTTTTACATTTTGCAGGGCCACTTGAGCCAGCGGGCTACTTTGGTTCCGAAGAAGAATGCGAGTGAGGATCCGTTTTGTGACTCGATGTCGTCATACTCCGGAGTCATCGTTGGTGCTGAGTTCGTCACCTCAGAGGAGGACCTGTTACAGCGTGCTCGAGGGAAACCTGTGGCAATTATCAGTTCCGATTCTGAAGCCAGGAGTCATGGAAACTTATGGTCGCTGGCCCAACCGCTGAACTCTCAGCAAAATGAAGTGGTGTATCTGAATTTGCTAGATGGTCGCCATCCAGAGGCCGGTGTTGGGACGAATGTTTCCAAGCCTGCCTCGCTGGCAGGGGATTTGATGCACAGCATATTGGATCCGGAGGAATTACAGGAAGTGATGAAGCCTTACGAACCCCTGGATTCTATTCATGATCCGCTGGAACGAATCCATGAAGAAGCGTCGGTTGCTGAAAATACTTCTGCAACTGAAGAAGCCCTTGGTGAAGCTGATCCTCTCGCATTGATTCGTATTCTTCTCGAATCGCGGTCGACAGGTGAGTCGAGCACCGATGCGATCAAGAAATGGGTGGAGAATGAACCTTTTCTCCATGGCTGGGCAGAATTGACTCCGGAATCTATGGGGCCTCCCAAAGTCAGAGTCGGTGGTCATCGCCCGGGAGAAGTTTTTCGTCAGCTCGGTGCTGTGATGGACAGTCGCGCACCGATTCCCAAGGGTTCGGGTGATTATGGTCCTTTCGTGGGGCTTTCTGCGGGTGATCACTGGCTCGGAATCCTGCCGGGGAATTCCCCGCAATCACGACGGCTTTTCTGGCAGGTCTTGGAGCTTTTGCCCCAAGTAGAAAATCTGGTTCCTATCAGGCACACCGATGGGAGCCCAATAATCGAAGATCCTGAAAGTCGATTTGAGAGATTACTGCATTCCCGGATTCGTTCCTCGGAACGTCATGGAGTGTTACCCGGAGTTCTGGTGGTGGAGGTTCCGGGAGAGGCTCAAGAGGTTCTTTCACGCTTGCAGCGAGAGATCAGGGCCACTGATTGGTGTGAGGTTGCTGGGAACCGAATCTGGATACTCCTTGATCACCCTGAACCAGGAACTGCACGAGGTCTCTCTTCAAGAATCCTGAAAGCTCTTCCCGGAATCAGGGGAGGGGGTACGATCGGGGCATGTACCGGGTACGTTGCCCGGCAGTGCATGGATCGTGTACTCGAACTGTTGCAGAGCAGTGACTCCCTAAGTATCGAGGAAGAGGGCTCACCGGTGGGTTGAATCCCTCACGGGATTTAGCCTGAAGGGCCGGGCCGGTGCGATGACCAATCAACCTGAACGATCCTCCAAAAAAAATCTGCGTTCAAAGAACCGTCCGGGAAATCCCCCCCGTGAAGACGGAAAAGATCTGACTCTCTCTGCTGCCCGACGTCGACTGGAGCTCGCTGAAGTTCTTCAACTTGTGTCACTTCATGCGACAACCAGTAGTGGACGACAACGTTTGAACTCCCTGAGTCCACTCTCTACTTCAGACTTGATGAGGGAGGGCCTCGAAGAGGTCGCTGAAATCGGAGCTTTGCTGAAATCGAAACTGGATCTCGGTCTCAAGGGACTGGGAGATTTGGGGTCGATACTTCGCCAAAGTTCAGGTCAGGGGAATTCGCTATTGGACGGATCTCAGCTGGCCAATGTGGCTAGAGTTCTCGATCGTTCGAGAGCACTTCGAGCGCTTTTGTTGGAGAGCGGCAAGCCTCGACTCCTTCAGCGATCGAAGAATTTGACTGACCTCCCGGCATTACGGGAAAGGTTGGAGAAAACACTGGATTCTTCCGGTGAGATTCTCGATGACGCTTCGGAAGCACTCCTTGAGTTACGGATTCATGCTCAAAGTCTCGAAGAAGAAATCAGAGATTGGCTGGAGTCCCACCGGGACCTGAGCCCATGGAAGAAATTTCTTCAGGGGGCCGTCATCACACCAAGGAATGGACGGTTTTGCTGGGCAGTCAGGGCAGAGTGCCGCCATCAAGTTCGCGGAATCATCCATGGGGAATCTGCTTCGGGACAGACCTTGTTTGTTGAGCCAGAGCAGGTCGTTCGCAGGGGGAACCAGCTCCAGAAATATCAGGACAAGATCGTTCAAGAGCAACGACGCATCATTGCCGATCTGTCCCGGGAGGTTTGGGGCAAATCAAAGCAAGTGATCGAATTGTGGAATCAACTGGTTCAGTTAGACATGGTGCAGGCAAAAGCCCGCTTCTCTGAAAACTTCGGCTGCCAGATTCCACAAATCAGCGATGACAGAGATTTAGAATTGTTGAATGCTCGGCATCCTCTTTTGATCTGGCGCGAAATTCTGGAGCGAAGAAAGCAGTTCACGCTTCCAGAGACAGTCGACAGGCCGCTCCTGGATCAGGTGTATTCTGAAATCACTCCGCTCGATCTTCGATTGAATTCAGGGCAGTTTCAGTTGGTGGTGACGGGGCCGAATACNGGTGGCAAGACCGTCGTACTGAAAACGGCAGGACTTTTACCATTGATGGCTTCATGTGCCATTCCCATACCTGCAGATTCCAATTCAAAGATTCCCTGTTTTGATGCGATCCACGTGGATATTGGCGATGAACAAAGTCTTCAGCAGGATCTCTCGACTTTTTCAGCCCACGTGGCGATTGTGTCTGAAATCTTGCAATTTGCGACGAGCAAAAGTCTTGTTCTGCTGGACGAGCTGGGATCAGGAACCGATCCCCTTGAGGGAGCGGCATTGGCTGAAGCTGTTTTGGATCGCCTCTATCAAAGAGGGGTATTTACGGTCGTTACGACTCATATTGGTCGCTTGAAAGAGTATGCCTATCGTCGGCGGAAATGTGAAAATGCGGCAATGGAGTTTGACCCCGAAAAATTAGCTCCCACTTATCGATTGAAGATCGGTTTACCGGGTCGTTCGAATGCATTGGTGATCGCCGAAAATTTGGGAATGCCCGGAGATGTCGTGACTCATGCCCGTGATTTGAGTGAAAGGGAAACAGGTCTCGATCCGCAAGTGATTGAAGGCTTACGTCGTTCCCAAAGTGAGTTGGACCGAAAGGTCAAAGAAGCAGAGCTTCAGGGTGAGAAAGCGCGCCTCCTCGCTGAAGAGGTCGAGGCGACAGAACTTGAGCAGAAAAAAATCAGGTCTGCTTTAGAGTATGAATTGGAGCGAATCGAAGAGCTTCGGGTTCGGGAAGTGATCGATAGCGTTCACGAAAAACTGGCAGAAGTCGGAGATATCCCNGGGGATAGGGGAGAAGCACTTCGAGATCTAAAACTCGATCTCGAAAGGGCAAAGGCGGATACCAGGCTTCAACAGAGACGCATGGAGACAGCAAAAGGATTGCGAAAAGGGGACGCTGTATTTGTCCCTCGACTGCAAAAGGTTTGTGAAGTCAAAAAAATCAACAAGGAGAAACAGAAGCTGGTGGTGGTGCTCAACGGAGTGGCAACAGAAGTCCGGTTTCAGGAGATCTCATGGGTATTACCGCCACCTGGGTTTGACCTGTGGTGGTATTGCGATGAATAGCCGGTCCCTCTGGATTCGGAGCTGCACCTTTTGCGTCTGAGTGACTGCTGCTATCGCAGAATCCAGCCAAGATCGAAGGAGAATTCCCGAGTCCTGTCTCCGGGCTCTTTCAGAACCGCTTCAGTCCATGTGATGGAAATCGGCAACTTCTGTCCGAACAGTGGGACGTAGAGAATGACTCCACCGCCGACACCGACGCGATAATCTTCGAGACTGAAGTTGTCTTGATCGTCGGAGAGATTTCCGAAGTCTGTAAAGACTGTTCCGCGCATACTGTTCTCAAGAAGGGGCCAANTGTACTCGATCGATCCGTAGTGACGGACGGTACCACCGGTCTCAGTGCCGTTTTCTGTAGGGCCGGCTCCTCGGTAATCAAATCCACGCAGGCTTCTCGGGCCCCCCAGGTAGTAACGCTCAAAGATGGGGATGAATGCGTCATCTCCATAAGACCTTACAATCCCGAAGTTATTCTTAAATGCCAAAACATGGCGTTGATCATCCGTCTTCTCATAGATGGTTCGGAAGAGGCCAAAGCTGAGATCGATCTTATTGAGGTCCAGATCGCCTCCGAGTTCGCCACCCATTCGTGTCAGAGTGCTTTCGAAATTCCAACCGTCGACGGCTCCGACATCGGGGCGGAAAACGCGTTGGTCCCAGTCGAAGCGAAGATCCAGTGCGTTGAGGGGAGTTTTCCCCTCGCTATCCGTCACAACCGATGGAGCGCCGACAGAGATATTCTCAATCGTGACATGGTCTCTGCGGAAACCGAGTTCGCCCCGAATTTTCAAATCTCGATCAAAGAGACGTCCCAAAGTGATACCAGCACTGTTGCGATCTTCAGTGTAGTTCTGTCGCAACAGAACTGAACGAAAGGCGGACACCCGCAGGGAGTTGGCAGTTCCGGCAAGATACGGCTCAAAGAACTGGAGCCGGTATCGGGAGTATTCTGTACCCGGTTGGGCCTCGAGGATCAGTTTCTGGCCTGCACCCGTGAAAGAGCCGGGAATGTCCGTCAGCGAAGTCGGGAAGTCGGAGATGTCAAAGTTTCGTTTTTCAATGGCGATATTTCCGAGGATGCCCGTGCTACTGGAATATCCGACTCCAAAAAGAGCACGACCGGTCGATCCCTCGGCGAGCTCGAAGACCACAGGTCTGTCGCCAGCCGCTTCGCTGGTGTCGAAGTAGGGTCGAATGCTGTTGAAGTACTGGAGTCGATAGAGATTGCTCAAGCTGTCCTGAATTTGCGAAGGCCGAAATTCTTCGCCGGGGTAAATCTCCAGTTGTCGACGGATGACCTCATCTTTGGTGGAACGATTTCCGCGGATCTGGATTTCCTCAACGCTCGCCTTGTTTCCTTGGGAAACCAGGTAACGAAGGGTGACGTCCTCTCCTTCGAGAGGGTAGATCACAGTTGGATTGACCGCCGCATCGATAAACGCCTGATCATTCAAGAGCTTTTTAATGGCTTCAGAATCTTCTTTGATTTGAGTGCCATTCCACTCACTGCCTTCAACGACGCTGCAGACTTGCTGAAGATCTTCTGATGAAAAGGTGTTTTCACCGGTGAACTCGAATTCAACCTTGCCAACCCGATAGCGCGGCCCTTCATTGACCTGGATCACCAATCTCAGGTTTTCCAGCGTTGAGGAGTATTCCTGACGCAGGAGCGATACCTGGGCGTCAAAAAATCCGTTCAGAAAGTAATATTCACGGATCTGGCTGAGGTCGGTTTCCAGAAGCCGTGGATCAAATTTTCCTGAACTTCCGATCCCTAGATAAGTCCTCGGATTCAGCTGCATGATCGTCAGGATTTCTTCAGAAGGAATGCTTCCCTCACCGACGAAACCAATCGATTGAATCAGGACTTGAGGTCCCTCCTCGATTTCGAAGACCACGGATAGATTATTGAGATCTCCGCGGAGTCGACTGCCGACCTGTGAAAATGGGTATCCATCTTTCAATAAGAGGCCCCTGATCAGGTCGGTATCCTCTTGAATTACGAGAGGGTCATAGAGTTCGTCTTCTTGAGTCTGGATCTCACGCAGAAGAACCTTATCGGAGAGTTCTTCATTACCCTCAAAAACGACGGATCGAACCGGTTTTCTTTCCTCCAAAGAAATGGTGATGACCACTCCTTCAGGAAGTGACTGAATGACGGGTGGATCTATCGATACAAAATCTCCGCTTGCCCACAATCGTCGATATTCTTCATCGAGAGCTGCTGGGCTGTAGTCCGATCCGGTTTTCATTTTTAGCCGGGTGAGGACCTCTGCTGCTCCGAGACGATCGAGGCCTTCGATTCGAATTTCTGCAACTCGGGTATTCTCAGCAGGGTCAGGGGAATCTGCAGTCTGTGCGAAGGCTGTCGAGGTCCCCAAAGGAAGAACAGAGCTAAAAATCGGCGAAAAGAGGAGGACTGTCAGCAGCAGAATGAAAGGAGCGGTTCTACCGGGCCCTATCGAGTGAAGGCTCCAGAAAAACGCACCAGAGTCCTTCAGCGAGACCTCTTTTGGTGTGTTCACAGTTTTCTCCGATTCGGTGGGGAACCGGTGGCCACAGCGGACAAGAAACCGGCAGCTCTTCGTGACATATTCCCCTTGGCAACGGTTATCGAGGGCCTGCGGGGCCATGTCAACCGCTGAGAGCGTCCAATCCATGGACAATCGGGTTTCGGAAAGGTTCCGAATCGGGACTTCCCCACATGGAATGGGCCCAAATCCGTTCCTTGGGGTGGGCATGCCCCTTGCCAATAACCTTATGAACCGAACACGATCCAGTCCAGTTGGGAGAATCGGCATGAGACCCGTCAGTAATACCCAGAATCAGAGTCGCTTGGTCACGATTGATGAGGCCAACAAAATGTTGCCTCTGATCCAGAATGTTGTCGAAGATATTGTCCGTATCTGGGACTGCATTATTCAAAAGAGGACCGAACTGGAATGTCTTGAGAAGAACCCGGCCCGTGAGGAGGCTTCAGAAATCCAATTGACCGCACAGGATCTGAAGCTGGAGCTGAATGGTTTTATCGACAGGATTAACGGTTACATCCGTGAAATCGAAGAGCTCGGCTGCTTCGTTCAGGAATTCAAAAGAGGGGTCATCAACTTTCCGACTCTCTATGTCGGTCGCAAAGTGTTCCTTTGCTGGAGACCAGGAGACGAGGAGGTTCGTTACTGGCATGAGCTCGACGAGTCCTTCACAGAGCGCACGCCGATCCGCGACTTCCGTGATTTCTTCTTCCAGAGAGTGGAAGATTCGCTCGGAGACCAGATCTAGCTAGACAGCTTGTCGAGCATTTCCGGTGAGATGTCCATGTTGGTGTGAACATTCTGGACGTCGTCGTTGTCCTCGACTTCCGCAATAAAATTGAGAACTTTTGTTGCGGTTTTTTCGTCTTCAATGGTGACAGTGCTCGTTGGAATCCGCGTGACTTCTGCGTAGCTCGGTTCAAGATTGGCCGCAGCCAACGCTTCCCGGACCTCCGAAAACTGAGTGGGACTCGTTAACACTTGAAGATGGCCTTCTTCCACTTTCACATCGTCTGCGCCCGCTTCGAGAGCCAGCTCCAACAAGTCATCCTCGGTGACGGATCCAGTGGGGAGTTCGATCACCCCGCGAGTCTCAAACATCCATGAGACAGACCCTGGACTGCCTAGCTGGCCACCTTTTTTATCAAACACCTTTCTCAACTCACTGGCGGTACGATTTTTATTATCCGTCAGGATATCGATCATTAATGCGACTTGTCCTGGGGAGTAACCTTCATACACCAGTTCGGAGAGGGCAGCGGAAGCTAATTCACCCGTTCCTTTTTTTATCGCACGGTCAATGTTGTCGTTGGGCATGTTGGCGGCTTTCGCTTTGTCGACCACCAATTTCAAGTGAGGGTTCCCGTGAACATCTCCGCCGCCATCCCGAGCGGCGACAGTGATCAGCTTGGCAAGTTTACTGAAAATCTTGCCACGCTTGGCATCGTTGGCGGCTTTCTTGTGCTTGATTCCAGCCCATTTGGAATGTCCTGCCACGATTCGTTCCCTTTCTTTATGAACCCGATTTCCCGGATTCCGTAACAACTCTATTAATCAGCGACCTTTTTTAGTGGCCTTCTTGGCAGCCTTCTTGGCAGCCTTCTTGGCAGCCTTCTTGGCAGCCTTCTTGGC
>NZJA01000119.1 GCA_002691835.1 Planctomycetota bacterium | reverse complement strand
CTGATCGGAAGCCTGTGGATGGAAGTGTTGCTGACGGCGATTCTGGTCGGCGTGATCTTCTGGATCATCGATCAGGATTGGGCGAAGGGTCCGATCCCTGCGGTGGTCATCGGTTTGACGGTCACCGTTGAGGTGGCGCTTGCCGGCTCCCTGAGCGGGGCTTCGATGAACCCGGCTCGCAGTTTTGGGCCGGCGCTGGTTTCCGGCGAGATGGCCCCGCTGTGGATCTACTTTGTAGGGCCATTTGCCGGTGGTTGGGTGGCGGTCACGCTGTGTCGCCTGTTGCGTCAGGGTCCCTGTTGTCAGACCTGCTGAGGGGTTGAGGTCGGCTCCCCATGACCGATGATCAGGGCGGTGTGTTTGCCGTTTTGATCGGAGGTGTGCGATGCGGACGATGGTGGGAATCCTATTAGCAGGGCTGTTGTTGCTGGCCAGTTGTGCCGGCAGTCCGCAGCAAAGGGAGGTGGAAGCGACCACCCCCAATATCCTGTTTATCTTTACCGACGATCACGCTTCCCACGCCATTGGCGCCTACGGCAGCCGTTTCCCCGGGGATAACACTCCAAACCTGGATCAATTGGCGGCAGAGGGGATGCGCTTTTCCCGCTGTGCGGTGACCAACTCCATCTGTGCTCCGAGCCGGGCGGTGATCCTGACCGGCAAGCACAGCCATCTGAATGGGGTGCTGACCAACGCTGAACGCTTCGATGGCGCACAGATGACCTTCCCGAAACTGCTGCAGCAGGAGGGTTACCAGACCGCCCTCTTCGGCAAGTGGCATTTGAAATCGGAGCCGACCGGATTTGATCACTATGAACGGCTGATCGGCCAGGGCCCCTATTACAATCCGAAGATGCGTTTTCCCGCCGATTCGGAGAAGGGCTTCGACGAGCGTCGGCATGAGGGTTACACCACCGACATCATCACCGATCTGGCCATCGATTGGCTCAAGGATCGGAAGTCGGAAGAGGGCCCCTTCATGATGATGGTGCAGCACAAGGCCCCCCACCGTCATTGGCAACCGGCGCCACGGCACCTGGATCTGTTTGCGGATGTGCAGATCGCCGAGCCGGACAATCTGTTCGATGACTACTCCACACGAACGACGGCGGCGCGGATTCAGGATATGGAGATCGCCACCACCCTGACCCCCCACGACCTGAAACTGGCGAAGCAGCGTGGTTTTACGGAGAAGCAGGAAGCCGCGTGGATGGCCTCATACGGCCCCAGAAATGCCGAATTCACCCAGAGGTTGGGGCAGATGAGTTCCGAGGAAATCGTCCGCTGGAAGTACCAGCGTTACCTCAAGGATTACCTGCGCTGTATCCATGCGGTCGATGAAAACATCGGGCGATTGATGAAGACCCTCGAGGATCTCGACCTCAGTAAAGAGACGATCGTCATCTACTCATCGGATCAGGGGTTCTTCCTCGGAGAGCATGGCTGGTTCGACAAGCGCTTTATGTATGAGGAGTGCTACCGCACGCCGTTGATCGTCCGTTGGCCCGGGGTCACGGAAGCGGGCAAGGTCAACGATCAGCTGGTCAGCAATCTGGACTACGCCCAGACCTTCCTCGATCTGGCCGGGGTTGAGATGGACCGCCCCGAAGTGAAGGCGATGCAGGGCATCAGCATGAAACCGCTGCTGGAGGGGAAAGAGGTCCCCTTCCGCAAAAGCCACTATTACCAGTATTACGAATATCACGGCGATCGGACCACTGCGCATATGGTGCGTCGTCACCGGGGTGTGGCGACGGAGCGCTACAAGTTGATTCACTTCTACAATCTCGACGAGTGGGAGCTGTTTGACCTGAAGACAGACCCGCAGGAGATGAAGAATCGGGCGGACGATCCCGAATTGGCGGAGGTGCGCAAGGAACTGGAAGCGGAGCTGGAGAGGCTGGCTTCCGAATACGGCGTCCCCGACGATCGCGGCAGTGTTCCCAGAGATCCCCATGCCCGAATCAAGGCCTTCAACGTGCCCAAGGCGGACGATTAGCCCACCAGCGCACCCTTGTTACTTGCTGTATCCTTCGTAAATAAAGACATGTTTATAGATTCACAAAAGCCTACAAAAGATACGTATATTCTGGAAATAAACATTACGCTTGTTTCGAGGGCTGGCGGGGTTGGCCGGAATGTATGGTTTATTTCTTGCCACAGGATGGCCCTGGGCGCCCTTTTGAACTTTATGGAGAATACGTATACATAGTAAATGATTGTATACGGATTAGTTTACGGGCACAGTTCCAGGCAATTGAGGTCATCGGGCGTCTGATCTTCATCGCATACAGGGAACGGTGCATGCGGGGGAGGTCCCCCATTAAAGAGATGGTAGAGCCCATAAATAGGATCTCCGAGATTGAAGCTGCCGTCGTCATTGAGGTCTGCGGCTTTCAGGCAGCCAATCGGAGGTGTTGCCAGAGGCTGGAAGAGCTGACCCAAACTGGTGACCACGTCTGACATGTTGAAGGCTTGATCCTGATTGACGTCTCCGCGCAAAAACTTCAGCTGGATTGGCGGAGTGACCCGAAGGACGAGGCTGGTCAGGGCAATATTGTCAATCAACAGAGAATCTTGCTGTTCGAGATCGACGAACAGGATTCCCCCACCAAAGGCATCTTCGAGGGTGTAGGTGCCGGATTCGGGAAGGGCTGAGGAATTCCACTGCAAGAAGACCGGATTCGTCTGATAGAAATTGATCCCGATGACGCAGATTTGCTCTTGGGTGGTTGGAGAGCGGAGGCATTTCTGCCAATTGAAGCCGTCGATATTCAACCAGGCATGGAATGCATCATTTGCAACCGGGGCTGTGGAGTAGAGGTCTTCTCCGTCGACGAAGCTGTCTGAGGCTCCGTCGACCTGAGCAAACGTCAAGTTCTGGATGCCCCCTCCTACAGATCCCAGGGATGAGCTCACTTCGATGTCCACGGAGAATTCCTGGGCATTCATCAAGCTTGTTGCCATCAGCACGTATGCCGACAGAAGAATTTTGAGCAGGGATCTGTTGAAGAGCATCTGCATTCCATAAGTGCTGCAGGCAGTATGCCGCCCACAGAAGTGTTTTGAATAATGAGCTGGGGGGGTTCATGAGGCAAATAGGCCCCACCGCCTTCGCTCTGGATAACAGTCGATTAATACAGGGTCTATCCTAGGGGTAGTTTGGACCGGGTTGTAGGTCGTTACCGTTGAGTCACAAGTGTCAGTTTGGACAAGAAAGCCTGTTTAGCACCCGGGTTCGACGCTTATTTCAAAGGCCCCGGTTGAAGCAATTCATCGAGTCGAATGCCGTAATCCTTCAGGATCGTGCCGGTGGCATTGCGATATCCGGTGATGGCTTTTCGGACCCGGATCTGTGCTTGCAGGTCCTGAACCTGAGCGGCCAGCAGGCTGTTTTGTACCTGAAGAACCTGATAGGCGGTGGAGACTCCTGCCTCCAGTCGGCGGGTTTCTCCGTCGAGTTCCTCACGACGCAGTCGAGTGGCGGCTTGGGTTGTCTCAACGCTTTGGCGGGCACTGTCGAGCTCGCGAACGGCGCGGGTCACTTCCAGAATGATGCCGTTGGAGATTTGCTCTTTGCTGAGTTGTGCGAGTCTCAGGTCTTCACGAGCCTGCATCTCACGATTTTGTGCAGCCCTCTGGCCGAAGGGGATCTGCAGATTCAGGCCGGCACTCCAAGCGTAGTCGTCTCCCACGTCCGACCAGGAATCACCGAATTCGAGACCGTTGCCCGGCTGGCTGAAGCTGCCGGTGAGGTCGAGGGTTGGCAAGAGATCGTTCTCACGAACTTTCAGCAGATCCTCGCTGCTGTCGATCTGGAGGCTGCTCTGAGCCAGTTCCAGGCGCCGTACGAGGGCTTCCTGAACGACGCTTTCAAGGTCGGGGTCAAATTGGGTCGGATCGATCGCTGTGGTGGGGACGACTTCCAGATCTTTCAAAAGCGAGGCGACATTTTTCCCACCGCGGAATTCCGGGGCGTTGATGGTGTCGAGGAGGACGTCTTGCAAATCGCGCAGGAGATTGAGGGCAGAGATGATGCTGGCCCTCTGGGTGGCGACGTTGGCTTCTGCGCTGATGACATCGAGACGGGTGCCGACTTCGACTTCCAGGCGACGGCGATTGAGCTCGAGGAGCTCTTCGGCTTCCTGCAGGGCGCTGCGTTGGACCTCGACATTGCGCCGGGCGTAGACCAGATCCCAGTAGCTGCTTTCGACTGCAGCCACAGTGGTTTCCATCCCCCGCACAGTCGCCAGTTTTGAAGCTTCGGCATTGCGCAAGGCGACTCGCAAATTGGTTTCGGTTATATCGCGGCCGCGACCTCTGAGGAGCGGCTGGCTCAGGGTGAGTTCGACTCCGCTGCGATAGTTGAGGGGAGAGAAAAAGGGGCTGACAACAGAGCTTTCTGAGCGATTTCCATTGAGGCGAAACTGCCAGCTTGTGCCGTAGCGCATCAGCCCTGAAAGGCCCATGAAATAGCTGTCATTGGACCTTTTTGAGGTTTCACCAACAGCTGCTCCGTCGATGATGCTGGTCGATGTGGTCTCCGATTCACTGAGGGTGAATCCGGTGCTGAAGAGTGGATCAAATGCCGCTTCAGCGATGATCGGATCGAGAAACGCCTTCCCTTGGGAGACCCTTTGTACTTGAAGTCCCAGGTTGTGTTCGAGGGCTAACTGGATGGCTTCTACCAGGCCCAGTTCGCGGACTTCCCCAGACTCAAAGATGCGCTCAGCAGTGGTCGAGGTTTTCTCGGGTCCGGCAGTCGCGGCGATCCCAATTTGTGCACTCGACCAACCCAGGGTCAGAGCGAGAATGGCGACGAGCCATTGCCTCGAGTGGGAGAAACGATCTGCGGTGCGATTACGTGGAACCATGCTGGGCCTCCGAATGTCTGGCCTCCCGCTGGGAGGATCAGCGACATCATAGGCCGAGGGGCTCTCTTTCGGCAAGGAAAGCGGGCTGATCTGCGAAGTTCTGCCGGCGATTTTAGCCGTGACTTCCCCCGGATATGGGTCTGGATACGAGGATGACTCTGTTGGAGATTCCGACGGTGGGGTCAGGGTCGGGGTAGCAGATGTCCTTCAGGGCTGACTGGTCGAGGACGTAAGCGACTGATCGAAGCGGGGACGGCATGCAGAAGAATTAAGCTCAATGAGATGGCAGCAGAAACGATGGTTAAAAGAATCAGCGCCTTGCCAAATTCGGCTTCATAAAATCGTTGAAGAAACCAACCGTTGCTCAGGGGGCTTAATCGAAATCCGATCCAGTCTGCCAATTGCAATACTCCCACCGTGCAGCTTCCGACAAGGATGGCCGCGATGGCTTCACTGTTTCGCATTCCTGCAGCGAGCGTCATCGCGGCGAGTCCGGCGACCGCCAGAAGGGTTGGCAAGCCGAGCGTAGCGACTCCCGGCAGGGTTTTGCCAAATTCAGCAAAAAAGGCCACAGGGCCTCTCTGTGCTGCGTATTCCAGAGTTTCGGGGCTGGGGATCACCGCACTTAAAGCGCCAAATTTGATGACGCAAGTGACGCTTGCGATGACGAGAAGGAGTAATCGGAGGACGCTGCCGAGGGGTAAAGAGAGACGCTTGAGTGGGCAATCTCCTTCGATTAAAAGGGGCTCCCCATCTTTCCATGGAGAGAGTCCGCGGATCGGTGTGGCGGTGGCCAGGCATGTGATGGTTCTTGCAAGTACGTCGGGGATCAGTGCTGGAAAAAGAAAGAACTTCAGGGCCCCGCGTGTGAGCAGGTCTCCACGAAGTTGACCGATGGCCCAGGACAACAGGGCCACCGTGAGAATCAGGCACGACAGTAGCAGCATCTTTTGCGCTCCGAATGACTGGGGGAATCCGGAAGAGGAATCCACTCAAGCATTCCATCTTCCCCGCTCAGGCGGCCACTCGGATTCAGGGTTTTTGAACAATCAGGTCTGTGATGCGTTCGTAGTCCTCGGTGGAGTAAAACTCGATGGTAATTTTTCCTCGCCCCTTTTTGTCCTGTTGAATAACGGACACTTTGGTCCCGAGGACTTGGCCAAGTCGAGTTTCTTCCGTTTTTACGTGGGTTCCGCCGCCATTTGGGCTGCTTGTGGGCTTTTTGGACCCCTTGGTTGGGTCATTTAGATGGGTTTGCTCCCCACGTATCGAGCTGTCCAACTCTCGGACGGTCCATTTCTTGGTGAGCAATTGTTGGTGCCAGCGCTTCCGCTCCTCAAGGTTTTGAACACCCAGGAGGATTTTGGCATGCCCTGACGAGATGACTCTTTCCATGAGGCTTTGCTGTATTTCGCGATCGAGCTCCAGGAATCGCAGCGTGTTGGCCACACTCGAGCGTTTCTTTTGTACATTCTCGGCGAGTTGCTCCTGGGTCCAATCGAAGGACTCTTGCAGAGCTTGATAGGCTCGAGCCAGTTCGATGGGATTGAGGTCTTCTCTCTGAAGGTTTTCCGTCAATGCGAGGGAAAGCATACGGTCGTTGTCAATCTCGCGGACGATGACCGGGATTTCTTGAAGCTGAGCCATTCGAGATGCCCTCATCCGGCGTTCCCCAGCGATGAGCTCGTAACCGCCTTGTGGGCGAATTCGAACCACCAGGGGCTGCAAGACGCCATCTGCGGCGACAGACCGCGAGAGCTCTTCAATGGCTTGTGGCTCAAAGACACTTCTGGGCTGGTCTGGATTGGCATGGATCTCGTCTGGGGAGACGAAGCGAATCTCCAAACCATGGGCTGGAGTCTCCGTATCGGAGCTGGAGACTGAAGCAGGGGCATCAGGTGGGGACGTCTGTTCTGACCGACGAATCAGGGCGTCAAGCCCGCGTCCGAGTTTTCGATTCATGTTTCAGGATCTCCTTTGCCAAATTCATGTAAGACCACGCTCCCGGTGAGCGGGGGTCGTAAAGGGAAATGGGCTTCCCGTGGCTGGTGGCTTCTGCCAATGTCGAATCTCTTAAAATGGGGGTTTCCAGGGTTTCCTGCGGGAAGTACCTCTGGACTTCACGAGCGACGTCCAGGCACAGATCGACCTCAGGGCTGTAGAGCGTGAGGACGAGTCCTTCAAGCTCTATGCTGCGGTCGAGTTCCTGTTCCGCCTGGCGGACTCTCGCGAGGACTTGTGCAAGGCCCTCCATGGCAAAGTACTCGCACTGGACAGGGATCAGTACGGCATCTGCCAGTCCCAATGCGAGGTCTGTCATGGGGCCAAGACTGGGTGGGCAGTCGAGGATGACGTAATCCAGTTCGCTGTCGCTGTCATTCCAGGACTCCTTGAGGCGGGGAACTCCCGCCCCTCGGGCTTGGCTCTCATGGATCGGGACCTGGAGATGAAGTGAGCTGGGAAGGCAGCGGAGGTTCGGAATGGGGGTGGGTTGGCAGGCTCTGGACCACTGCATTCGGCCTTCGAGGATATCGGGAAGGTGAGACCTTTCGGGCCCCTCGAGCCCAATTCCGCTGGTCGCGTTACTTTGTGGGTCGAGGTCGACAAGAAGGACCTGGGCCCCTGCCAGTGCCAGGTAGGCAGACAGGTTGATGGCGGTAGTTGTTTTGCCGACGCCACCTTTTTGGCTTGTGACGGCGATGATTCTGGCCATTCTCGCGGTACCCCTTCCCCAAGTTCAGACCCTGAGAGTATCCGGGGGCGAGGCCGCATCAAGATCCCCTTTGAATGTGGTCTGAAGAAATTGTTCCACGGGGAACAATTTCATGGACCTTGAACACCCCTTCCGATTGTTCCACGAGGAACAATTGAAGGACTTTCCCAGATCTATTCCTGTGGGGGACTCTTTTGGTTAATATGTTGCTGACAAGGAGCAGGGGACTTGAGAATCGCCATCATTTCTGACATTCATGCGAATATCGAGGCTCTGGAGGCGGTCTACGCCTTTCTGGATGGGCAGTCGATTGATCGGACTCTTTGTTTGGGTGACGTCGTAGGTTACGGCCCTGATCCCTCAAAGTGCCTGCAGATGATCCAGGATCGTTGTGAGATTGTCGTCGCAGGCAACCATGAGCATGCTGTCCTGGGTTTGCTCGATCTGGATTACTTCAACCCCGTCGCTCGACATGCCACTCACTGGACTCGGGACACTCTTTCAGAGAGTGAGCTGAAGATTCTTCGGAGTTGGCCACTGACTCATGTGGAAGATTCGTTGACTTTGGTTCACGGGAGTCTCGACCAGCCAGATCTGTTTGACTATATCCAAACGAGCTGGGAAGCCCATCTTTCGTTCCAGCAGTTGAAAACCCCAGTCGCTTTCATTGGACATTCGCATGTCCCGATCACCTTCCTGTTGACTGACGTGGTGGATTATTCTCAAGAGGACCGGCTGCAACTGGAGCCGGGGACTCAGGCGATCGTCAACGTCGGCAGTGTCGGACAACCCCGCGACAGCAATCCTGATGCTTCAGTGGTGATCTTTGAACCGGAGACGGGTCAACTTGAGCGCTATCGGATTCCGTATGATATCGAGACGGTTCAGGCGAAGATTCTCGAGTCGGGATTACCGGACTTTCTGGCCCACAGGCTCGCCGAGGGCCGGTAGCCTAAATCCATAATATGATTAAGTTTACGACTTTCTTGGTGGGGTGTTCACATCACGTTCGGTGACCTTTTTGGGGTGGATCAATCCACGAAAAATCCCGCAGGTCTCCCATGCATGGAAAGCTTGCGGGAATCGTTCGTTGGCGGTTGGCGACCGAGAAAAACCTCAGGATCGAGGTTCCTCATCATGGTTTTGGTCATTCTCTTCAGCACCTTTATCGATGGTTTGCTTGAGTTCCTGACTGGAATCCTTGATGCCCCTTTTGAACTCTGTGACGCCTCGGCCCATGTTGCGCATCATGGTCGGCAAACGGCCACCAAAAAGAAGCAAAGCCACCACCAGGATGATTCCCAGCTCAAGGGGCCCCGGTGTCCACGCCAGGTGGATCAGAGAGGTGGATAGTTCAAGCATCGTTTCCTCCTTGGAAGTCACAGGTATGATCCGCCCGAAGAATGAATCCAGTCAGATCCATCATGATCAGAGTCGAGTCGCTTTTGCAGGCGCGGAATCGTGTTCCTGAAAATCTTGTATGCTCCACCATTATAGACCTTCCCGTTGGATGCGAGCAAGGTCAGGATGGCCACGAAACCCCTGAATTTGGCCGTTATTCGGCAGCTGCACCACAGAGGGTTAAACCGATCAATTGGGCCATCTGTGCCCTCATGGCGGCCATCAGCTCTCTTTCAGACGATTCAAATGAGACGTAGATCTTTCCCGATTCCGGATCCTCTGGAATGCGAATGCTGAACTCGCGTGAAGAGACGCGAGCCCCATCGCTGACCTGGTAGACCCACCAGCGGACGACGAATCTTCCCTGCAACATGCCGGGAGTTCTGCGGTCCCGAAAACTGATGCGTTCGATGCGTCCGGTGAGGACATGTGTCGCATTGACAGTGCTGCCGATTTTTGACCATGGAACTTCAATAGTATCGGTATGGAAGATGAGATCTTCGACCCCGCTATCGGAGATGGGAGTGAGGATTGGGCAGTCGGAACTCATCTGGAGTTCGAGGGCTTGTGCCAACCGCATCCCCTCCTCTGATTCGTAATGCCAGCGCAGGGCAGATACGGCTTGTCCTTTTTCCTGGAAGGGTACGATCAGCAATCGTGCCTCTCCCAAATCGATTTCAGGGGCGCTGCGATCTTCGGTGGAAGAACAGCCGGACTGAAGTAGAAGCATGAATACCAGAATGCTCCAAAAGCACATATTAGAGCCGTTAAATGGTACTTTAACGTTTTGGCATGAGGGCCGGCTAGACATGTTAAACCTCCGTATGGAACGCCCACGCCAGAGCATCGCATCTTGTGATGAGACCTGAGGCAGGAGGTTCCATGATAGGTGCAGAGAGCTTCAAGAACACCGCAGGGATCGAAAGAAAAGAAAGCTCAGTCAAATCAACTTAAGGGGATGGTCGCCGGTCGAGTCGCCCCATCCGACCCAGACTCGATTCAATTTCACGGAGTGACCAACCCCCGGCACTCGGAACCGATTCGACTCGATAACCGCGATTGCTTTGAATGAGTTTCACCGCTCGGGATGGGGGCAGAGTTGAGACTCCATCGCGGAAAACTTGAACTTGTTGTCGGCGACTGCCTGTCAATTCGACGGTGCGATTGCGAGCGAGAATCCGAGCTTTTTCTGAGAGGATTCGATACGGTCCGCCGCGAAGATCGACGGCTCCCCAAGCGAGAGCTTCGTGGGCGCGCACGGTTGGATCGTCGGAGTCTTCGCGAAGGACGAGCAACAGTTCTTCCGATCGAAGATCGACTTTTCCTGGTGCCTCGCGTCGGTCTCCTTCGAGGTGGATGACGGCACTCAGAACGGAAGAAAGCAGGGCTTCTAGCCGTTCAGTAGATGCTTCTCCTGGCTCTGTAGTCCTCACCAGGACCACTTCCCGGGCAACAATCTCATCTTTTGGGGCAGTCCCACGGTGGAAAGTCTGAAGGCCTTGGCCGTCTTCAGAAGTAAGGCTCAGGCGCTGCTGACGGACATCCCAAAGAAAGACTTCTCCCCGAAACTCAAGCGAGTTTTCAGGCTGGACGAGTGAGATTCCTCCGGCGCCGCGGACAGAGTTGAGATGCACAGGGTCACTTTCGAAATCGACCTGAGCTTCGATGTTTTTTGCTTCGAGGGTCCATGACATCGGTTGCTGGGAGAGTTCTCCATACTTGCCGGGTTGGCTATCCAAATAGATTCGTGATCGAGCGTCGCCATCGAGAACCACTCGCGATTGATCACGTTCGATGGTGATCACGTTTGCTTCAATAAACCCTGGCGTTTTTTGATCCGATGCGACTTCGACACGTTGCTTCTCAGGCCCTTGAAAACGGAAAGTATTTTTGATCGCGTTCCACAAAAATTCCTGACCTTGAGCGCGCAGATTATCGTGTTCGATACGCACGGGAAGAGCGGTGGTTCCGATGGCTCGGGCACTACTGAGGTCACCCCAGCGAGGGGGCGTGAGCGTCCGATTGGACGAAGCTTCGGTGTCGTCTTCAGGGGCTTTAATTTCAGCGAATTGGACGACCAGATCACGACAGTAGAGACTGAGGGCATGTGACTCTGAAGGGCCTTCAGGGCCCCTTAGGAGGCCATCTACGGTTCCTTTGCCTCGAGCTTGACCGTCGATGGAAGAGAGTTCGAGAGTCTCTGCTGTGAGTTGAATTCGATCGCCCATGACGATCTCCTGACGGCCAGTGCCGGTCAGTTTCAGCAAGCCATCCTGGCCCCTCCAGAGAAGTTGGTCGCTTCGAACCTGAAGAGAGTCCTCGCCTTCAATTTTCATGGTCATCGGTTCGTTCGCGCCTGACGCTTGCAGAGACTCGAGACGTTGACGGGCATCCCATGTCAGTGAGAGTTCGGCGGCGCGAACTTCACCGCGTGCATTTGGACCGAGCCACTGGCTTGCCCGTTGCGTTGGNCCTTCAGGCCACTGGATGAGATTGGCGCGGACGTCGCCGGCGAAAGAGAGTCGGGCCGACTGATCGATGAAAGCGATGGTGTCCGCGGCGATAAGATTTTCACCTTCTGAAAAAGTCGCTCGGTTTTGTTCACTGGAAACGATTTCCAGTTGTCTTTGACGAGCGTTCCAAATCAGTGCTTCCCCACGGATCGCCGCACCCTGTTGCCGTTGTTCGCGGACGACGACGGGTTGGCCCGATTGGCTGACGGCACGAAGGGTTTCGAGGCTCCCGTCGCCAAAGTCAAAAGTGGCCAAATCAGCCTCTATTGCCCATTTCTGGCCACCTTCGGGTCCGAGCTGCTCAGAGAATCCGGTCGCCGGACCTTGCAATGTTCCACGGATTCCACCGTCGAGGATGCAGCGTGAAGCCCCAGTCAGTACTCGGGCTCGATCGGCGTTGAAGCGTCCTGCCGGGTGAACGATGACCACTTCGCCGGTGAGCTCGATGTGATCGGCCCCTTCCTTCCACTGCAGCTTGCTTCCTTCGATGCGAGTGTTTTCATCGACAAACACAGTGATCGGATTTTCGCGAGCTTCGGAACGGATGCTGAGAAGTCGTCGACTGACAGGATCAAGATCCATATCGAGATAGTCGGCAGCGATGTGTTGCAAAGGCACGTTGACCGCAGGGTCGAGGAGCGTCGCTTGCGGGACTTCAAAAATCTTGACGCCGCCATCGAACAGGGCGCCGCGTCCTTCTTTGCCAAGGATCATTGGGCCCTGACAAAGGATGCGAACCTGGCCTTCGGATCCATCGGCAGGACCTTCGAGAAAGGGACCACTGCCTGCGGCGGTGAGACCCATCAAGATCGGCGGAGAGATCACCAGTCGCTCCAATCCGGAGCTGGATCCGACGCTTCCGCTGAAACCCGAATTTCCACGTAACTCCAGTTCTGGCCATATCATACGGACCATGGACTGGCCTTTTAGACGGACGTCCTCGCCGTCGGCCCAGAGCAGTTCGATATCGCGGGTTTCCAGACGTGGGGTCCCACCAGCGCCCTCCGCAATCAGCTCTCCCTCGACTCTTGCGTTCTCCGAATCCTGATCGGTGACGACTCTGTCGGCTTTGAGCAGGATGCGATCTTTGGATTCTTGTTCATCGTCGAGATAGACGGGGAGTTCGATGATGGCATCGATCAAGGTGGTTTGACGGACCAGATTTTCTGGAGAGATCACCACTCCAGAAGTCGAGTCCATGTGACCCTTCAGCAAGAACCGAAGTCGTCCGCGAATCATGTCGTAGGAACGGTAGGACATTCGGTTCTGGTTNAGCGGATTGATGTCGATCTCATCGGAGTCACTGAACTCGTCGGTTTCTTCTCTGCCACCGAACTGTCCGGTCAGCACCAGGAAGGCGACAAGTCCTACAGAAAAGATGCCGAGAAAGAAAGAAAGCCGCTTCATGAGGACCGATCCGAAAGGGCTAATATCCAGTCGCAAACCTGCCTTACAGCCCCATATCCGCCTTTTTGCGGCGTGATGAGGTCGGCCGCTGCGAGCACCTCCGGGGTCGCATCCGCAGGGGCNACTGAAACCCCGGCAACGGCGAATGCGGGCAGATCGATGAGGTCGTCACCGACATAGATGGTTTCTTCTGCGGAGATTTTGAGCTTCTCAAGAATCTCTTGCAGGCACTCGCCCTTGTCACGGACTCCGGTGTGCAGGTCAGTAATCCGCAATTCTGCAGCACGGAGATCAGTGCTTTGGCTGGGGCGTCCTGAAATCCAGACGACGGCGATACCGCTGNCGAGGAGTCTGCGGATGCCGGCTCCGTCTGGAATGAAGTAGCCCTTCGATTCGGAACCGTCGGAATGGATCGTCACCCGGTTGTCGGTGAGGACGCCATCGACGTCGAGGGCGAGGAGTCGTGGCCGCATGGACGCAAGGGGATCGGGGATTGAAGTGGTCATAACAACAGTCTGGCCTGCGATCCTCGCTGGGCAAGTCAGAATTCCGGCCTTCCTGCACCCATCGGCCCTGCTTCTGCTATCCTGCACTCAGGCGGTTTCTATCGGGGCGAAGATCCTGCAAGAAACCGGTCTGTGGCAAGGGGGATCGATTGGAAGCGGAGAGTATGACAGTGGAAGAGAGCGGCAATGACATCCGCAGCTCCGGTGACGAATCGGTCACGGATCCGCAAACTGTTCCCTGGGAAGATGGTTTCTCTGCTCATCTCGAAGAGTACTCGGGACCGTTGGAGCTCCTGCTTTATCTGATCCACAAAAATGAAGTCGACATCCTCGACATTCCGATCGCTCAAGTTCTTGAACAGTTTCTTCGTCATATCACCCAAGCGAGGGAGCTGGGCCAGCTCGATCTGAGAACGACCGGCGAATATCTCGTCATGTCGGCGCGGCTGATCGAGATTAAATCGCGGATGTTGTCACCCCAGCTTCTGGAGGAAGAGGACGATCTTCTCGAAGAAGAGTTGGAAGATCCGCGCAAGAATCTGGTCGAACAGTTGCTGGAGTACCGCGACTTCAAAGAGCGGGCCTTGTTGCTTCAGGAAGCCCATCGGCGACGATCGCTCGGTTATGAGCGCGTTCAGGATGGCATGCCACCGCCACCGCCGGGAACGCTTGATCTCTCTGAAGCTTCGTCCCTCGACCTCTCAGCGGCATTCCAGCGGGTTCTCGATCTGCTGCGTGAACGCTCAGCCTTTAGCGTGATTCAAGGGGAAGAGATCCCCATCGAGCAGTCGATGGGAGAGATTCTCAGTACTCTCAAGGCACGCCCCGNCAAGGCNCTTTCCTTTGAGGAGCTGTTTCCGGTCGAGCGTGGAATGGCCGGAGCCATCAGTACATTTTTGGCCCTGCTCGAGTTGGCGCGAATGCACCAGCTGAAAATGGTTCAGGTCAACAGTGCGGATCCATTGATGGTTCATTTACGATCAGAGGAGTGAGTCGATGCGTACTCTCTTCCTGGGCTCGGGCCCTTTCGGGATCCCCGCCCTTCGCCGACTTCAGGAACTTTGCAGCGACCTGATCGTTGGCACTGTCCCGGATGCTCCTCGCGGTCGTCAACGAAAGCCGGCTCCTTGCCCACTCAAAGAGGTGGCCCTCGATCTGGGCTTGCCGATTCACGAAAGTGAAAGACTGAAGGGCAAATCAGGCCGCGACTTTTTGCAAAAGACCGCCGCTGATCTGGTGATCACCGCCGACATCCGTTTGATCCTTGGGCGCTCATTTCTCGAATCAGTTCCTCTGGGGTGCTTCAATTTACATGGATCAATATTGCCACGTTGGCGCGGCGCTGCACCGATTGTTCGTGCTGTGATGGCCGGCGACCGCGAGCTCGGGGTGTCTCTTTACCGCATGGTTCCGGCGCTCGACGCGGGTCCAGTGGTGGCCATCCATCGGTGGACTCCGGCTGCAGACATCACTGCTGAAGAGGCGGAACAAGCCCTTAGCGAGAGCGCTGCCGATCTTCTGGCAGACCAGCTCGCAGCCTTGCAGTCGGGATCGGCGATCCTCTCCGAGCAAGATGAGGCGGCCGCGACCTTTGCTCCGAAAGTTGAAAAGGCGGAGGGCTGGATCGATTGGGGGGCCACCGCTCTTCAGATCGATCGTCAAATCCGGGCCCTTCAACCATGGCCCCGAACCCGGAGTTTGTGGCAATCTGCCACCTCTGAAGAGGGTGAAGGGGAGATCCTCATCCTGCATCAGGGGGTCCCTGAATCAGAAAACAGTTCATCAGAATCTCCGGGAACAGTGACGGATGTTTCCGCAGAGGGTATCTTGGTGGCATGCGGTGAAGGTTCGATCCGCATTCGCCGTCTGCAGAGATCGGGCAAGAAGCCCCTGCCGGCGGAAGAATTCCTGCGTGGATTGGCGATGCAACCGGGAGACCGCTTCATCGACCATTCACCGGCTGAGAAGGGCGACGAAAGACGATGACGAGTCATGGCAGCAATACAGGCCATCGGTCTGCCAGAAACTCCGACCGTCGGGGGTCGCACCCGGAACGGCCGGGAAACTCTGATCGCCCCGGGAGGCCGGACCCTCGAGGATCGGGTCGCCCTGACCGTTCGCGGAAGCCTGAATCTGCCGATCCCGCAAATCGCGAGGAGGAACCTCTCGCACCCGAGGAGATCCTTGAACCGCCATATTCTGCTCCCCTTCTTCAGGGCAGCGGTCACCGCGGTGGCGAGGTCTTCAGCGCCCGAGCCGCCGCCATCCATCTTTTGACTTTGTGGGAGCAGTCTTCTGCCGCACCGATGGAATCTCTGCTTGGGGAGTATCTCGAATACACCGGCCTTGCTGATTCAGATCGCCGTTTTTTGGTCGAGCTCTGCTATGGCAGTGTTCGACTCAGAGGAACGGTCCGTCATTTGGCGGACCATTTTATGGATCGCAAGTTTACTGAGGTGGAACGAACTGTCCGCTCTGCGATTGCCATCGGTCTCTACCAGCGTGTGTATCTGAAAACAGCGGCCCATGCGGCTGTTTCTGCGACCGTGGACGCTTGGCGTGAAGTTGCCCGCTTCCTCCCTGAGGTGATCGGGGATCCTCCGGAACGGCGCAATCCGAAAGCAGAGAGTGGTTACATCAATGCTGTTCTGCGCAGTGCCTGTGGTGGCCTGGAGCACGTGGAAGAGGATTTGGGAGATCCGACAGATGCCGTTTGTGCTGCCAGTGGCTGGGTCAGGGTCAAAGATTTGCGACTCCCAGCGGGCAACAAGGGAAAGATTCTGCGCCGGGGTCTTCAATACAGTCATCCTCCGGAATTGCTGCGCCGCTGGCTTGAGCGTTATCCGGAAGAGCGGGTGATTGAAATGCTTCAGCGGAACAATCAGGCCCCGCCGTTGTTCATCGCACTGAAATCCTCACGGGATCCGGAACATCAGCTTCGCATGATGTCGACGATCGACCAGGAGGCCCGGATTGCCCGGGGTGCACCGAGAACGATCGAGGTTCTTGGGGGTGGAAGAATTGAGCGTATTCCAGGGTTTACCCAAGGTGACTTTTGGGTGCAGGATCTGACCGCTCGTCGGCTCGCTTTAAGGATGCCAAAAGGCAAGGATATCCAACTCCTCGATCTTTGCAGTGCTCCAGGCGGCAAGCTCTCGACCCTTCTCGATCGAGGTGGAATTCGTAAAGCCCTCGCCTGCGATGTTTCGCAAGAGAAGCTGCAGATGATCCGTGAAAACCTGGACCGTCTCGGGTTGCTCTCTCTGCACCAGACGGAGTTTCTGGAAGTCTCCAGAGATCCGACCTCGCTGCGATTTGACGACAACTTCGACCAGATTCTCGTCGATGCTCCCTGTTCCAACAGCGGGGTTTTGAACCGAAGACAGGACGCTCGCTGGCGATTCCGCCCCGATGAAATTTCGGAGCTGGAGCAGCTGCAATCGGGATTGCTAAAAACGGCGATCCGCCACCTTCGTCGCGGAGGACACCTGCTTTATTCGACCTGTTCCGTTGAGCCTCAGGAGAATCAGGATGTGATTCGACGGGCATTGGAGCAGAACACCGAAATCCGCCTGATCGAGGAAGTGGAAGTACTCCCGGGTGATCTTGGGGGAGACGGGGGCTATGCAGCCCTGTTGCAGCGCGTCGATCGCTGATGCCCTGCTGCTCGTCATTCCCGAGAAAGTTGCAGGCGGGCCCCTGAAGCCGTTCCTGAATGGCCGACCTTGCGATCAGGTTTCAAGTCTCCACAAAGTTTTCCGCTGACAGCGGGTGCTTGACCTGCCTGTCGTTGTTCCGTGAGATGGTCCCATGAAAACAACTGCCTGTTCTCCAGGGGTGATCGCTCCCCAGCCGTCGACCACCAACACCCTGCGACTGCTTTCGATGTTGGCCTTCGTGCTGGCCTTTTGCCCTTCCTTGAAGGCTGATCCTCCAGCTTTGGCGACCGTCTCCGATGATTCCGAGGGGAAACCTGAAATTTCCCGGAGCCCTGACACGGCAGAGCTCGACAAGGCCATCGATCAGGAGCTGGATCGAATCGATCGAGAAGAAAATCAGGTCCGTTATCGGGGACAGTACCGGGCGTTAATCCCCCTGGGGATGCCCGCAGCGCAGAGGCTTCTCCAACGGTTTCTGGATGAATCTCAACCCTTCAATCGCCGCCAATCTTGCGCCAATGCCCTGATGGATGTGGCGACTGCGGATCTGATCCCGGAAATCGAAGCCCAGCTTTCGACAGATTTATTGATAGAAGTCTGGGCCGAGAAAGAGTTGGTCCTGCTCTTGGCCAAGCTGGGTCAGCGATTGCGGATTGATCGCTGGCTGCATGAGTTGGAGCTGCAGGCGAGCCAGGCTCCGAATACAGCCACTCTGCCGTCGATTCTGGAGGCTTTGACGCTGTTGGGGGACCTTCGTTTTCGTAGTGGACTGGTTCAAAAAGCGTGTATGGCCCACCAGCAGCGAATCGATCTGCTGGGGGATATCGCTGGCCGTGTCCGCGTCGAACTGCGCCCAGGCTTGATCGACGAGCAGCTGGCGATTCATTACAACCTGGCGTGTTGTTTCTCATTGTTGGGGGAGACGCAGAAAGCCATGTCAGCTCTGGAGACGAGTCTCGGAGCCACCTCGATTCGGCTGGAGATGGTCTTGGTGGATGGCGATCTGAAACCGTTACGACAGCTCCCGAATTGGGCTGACTGGGTGAAAAAAATGTCGTCTGCGCCGACGAAGGAACCTGATCAGGAGGATCAACGATGAGCCTGTCACTACGGATCCCCCAGCTGATTCTTCTGCTTCTTCCGGCAGTTTTTCTGGGCTCAGGGGTCGAAGCACAACAGGCCGTGGGCACACAAGAAAAGGATCGCCCTCCCCATATCCTGTTTTTCATCGTCGATGATCTGGGTTGGCAGGACACCGCCGTCTCTCTTCACGAGGAGAGTGCGCCTTTCCAGAAACATTATCGAACTCCCCATCTGCAGCGACTGGCTCGTGAAGGACTCGTCTTCACCAACGCTTATGCGTCTTCCCCGGTCTGCACACCGACACGAACCAGTATCATGACGGGCCGTTCACCTCAGGCGAATGGGATCACTTATTGGATTCTTCACAAGGATCGGGATATGGGTGGTTCCAGAGAAGGAACCGTTCCACCTAAATGGCAAGTCAACGGTCTGCAACCCGGGGATATCACTCTTCCAGGCCTGCTCAGCAAGAACGGATATCGGACCATCCATGCTGGAAAAGCCCATCTCGGAGCTCATGGCAGTGGTGGTGCAGATCCACTGAAACTGGGCTTCGATGTCAATATCGCGGGCCACGCGGCGGGGGCTCCCTCTGATTTTCGAGGGAGCAAAAACTTTGCTCGTGATCCGGAGCATCCCGGGGCAAAAATCTGGGATGTTCCCGGTTTGGAAAAGTATCACGGGAAAGAGACGTACCTGACGGAAGCGCTGGCCCTGGAAGCTGCAACGGCCATCCATCAGGCTCATCAGGATGGCGAACGATTCTTCCTTCACTTTTCACCGTATGCCGTTCACACCCCCATCATCGCCAACAAACGACACTTGGATGACTACGCTGACCTGCCCAAGGTTGAAGCGGCTTATGCGACGATGATCGAATCCGTCGATAGGGCTCTGGGAGTGCTGTTGAAAACTTTGGAAGACCTTCAGCTTCTCGATGAGACATGGATCATTTTCACGAGTGATAATGGGGGGCTGTCCGCTCATACCCGAGCCAAACCTCATCACCGTCACAACCATCCCCTTTCGAGCGGCAAGGGTTCCGCTTTGGAAGGGGGCACCCGGATCCCTCTCGTGATGCGTTGGCCTGGCGTCATCGAAGAAGGACGACGCAGTGCGATTCCAGTGATCAGTCATGATCACTTTCCGACGCTCTTGGAGTTGGTCGGAATCAGCGGGCCCGAAGAACACATGGAGAAGGTTGAAGGATGGAACCTGCAGCCGATTCTGGCAGGAACGGTGGACGGTGGGGAAGTCTCAAAGTGGCAGGAACGGCCGCTATATTGGCATATGCCGCATTTCTGGGGTCCTCGTGGCCCAGGGATTCAGCCCTTTAGTTCGATCCGTCGCGGCCCCTGGAAAATGATTTATTACCATCATCCGGAACCGAAGAGGGTGCTCTTTCAGCTGCAGGAAGACCTCGGGGAAAGTCGTGATGTTGCTCAACAGAATCCGCAGATTCTGCAATCACTCTCGAAGCAACTGGCGAACCACCTTCGTCAAACGGGGGCTTCATTGCCTAGCAGGGATGGGCGAAGGATTCCGATGCCGGACGAGCTCGATAATTAGACCGGTAGCCTGAATCGATCGGTGGTCGAAATTAAAGTGAAGACGCGCCGTTTATTTTGGCGGCTGAATCACGCCGGCATCGAGGAGGGTGCGGTAGGCGCCCTTCTTGCTGATGGTCTTGAGAGCACGGGCGCTGAGACGAACCCGCACAAAACGCTTGAGCTCGGGAACCCAAATGCGCTTGCTCTGAAGGTTGACCTTGAAGCGACGTTTTGTCAGGCCGGTGATCTTGATTCCGACGTGACCGGAGCGCTTGGATTTACCGCGGGTCTTTTTGCGATTTCCAGAGGCTGTACGGGCTCCGGTGATCTGGCAACGGCGTGACATCGTTTCGGTCCTGTTCTGAAGTCGGAGAGGCAGTCTCCGCGATCAATTCTAAAAACACTCGAATCAGAGTTCTCAGCATCGGCGACCTGGACCTGTTGTGATTGCTCTTTTGAGAAATCGAAGATCGACAGGGAGCCCCGGTGGAGTTCTCTACCAAAGGAGGAGCGTACCGATCTGCCCCGAAGGGGTCAACCGAACCTGCACCTCTAAAGTGCCGGAGAGGAGCCTGTGGGACCCCCTAAAAAGGGCGTAAATGTCTCGGAAAGGGTCGAATTGGGCGTATTTGGGTCTCTGGAGCCAGGAATTGCCAAAGTTGGGAAGATTCAGGTTTCTGGACTGGACCCAGAGACTTCCGACCACATCATGGCACCGGGAATGGCACGAGCGAATGGAGCGATGGCGATGGGAAATCTGCGATGGCGGCTGGGATTACTTTTGTGTCTGGTGAGTTTGTCTCCCGGCTGCGTGGGAAGTTCCGATTGGATTCGGGATCAGAGTGAAGGGAGTCTCGCCGTGACAGATGGTGTGGTCGTGGAGCCATGGGGTGAGATTGATGGCGAAGAAGTTCTTCGTTACACGCTCGACAATGGATCGATGCGGGTTCGCATCATCAACTACGGAGCAACAGTCACGGAGTGCATCGTTCCTTCAGCAGATGGACCCGTGGATGTCGTTCTCGGTTTTGATGACATCGAGAGCTACCGCGAAAAGAGCCCTTATTTTGGCTGCATCGTTGGCCGTTGTGCCAACCGGATTGCCCAAGGCAAATTTGAACTGGGCGGAAGCACCTACACCCTTGCGACCAACAATGGAGCGCATCACCTCCATGGAGGGGATCGCGGCTTTGACAAAAGGATCTGGGAATCGCGGCCAATTAGCACAGATCGGGGCAATGGAGTTGAATTGCGCCTGATGAGTGCTGCCGGCGAAGAGGGTTACCCCGGCGAAGTACGGGCTGCTGTTCGCTATATTCTGACCCCTGATCAACAGCTGCGAGTGGAAATGGCCGCCGAGGCCAGCGTTGCAACACCGGTCAATCTGGCCCATCACTCCTACTGGAACTTGTCGGGACACGACTCGGGAAGTTGTCTCGATCAACAGTTGCAACTTGAGTGCTCCAGCTACACGCCTGCTCAGGATCTGATTCCAACAGGTGAGGTCGCTGCTGTTGCCGGGACCCCTCTGGACTTCACCCAATCGAGGACCATTGGTTCGCAGATGGATCAGCTCCCCAAACCTGGCGAGCCATTTTATGCCGGGGGATACGACCATAACTTTATTGTCGACGGCGAGCCTGGACAGTTGAGGCTTGCTGCTACTGCCCGATCTGCAAAGACGGGGATCGTCATGAAGGTGTATGCGGATCAGCCAGGCTTGCAATTCTACAGCGGAAATTTTCTCGGCCTTGAAGGCGGAAAAGGCGGGGCCGAATATCCCCAATACAGCGGATATTGCCTGGAGAGCCAGATTTGGCCCGATGCGATTAATCGCAGGAATATCGATAGTTGGCCTAATGTCGTCTTGAAACCAGGCGAGCTCTACACGCATGTCATGAGCCACGATTTTTCGATCGTGGAATAGGGGGACCGATATGGTTGTCATTTTTCTCGCAGGAATATCGATATTTAATGTTGCTTTCGGATTGTGGGTGATGGTCGATCCGATTGCGGTCATGGAGTGGATGCTGGAGATGCAGAATTCCTCCATACCCAACCGCGGAGAAATCCAGCCGGCGACTTTGGGTGAGTTTCGGGCGCTCTTGGGCGGGCTGGTGCTGGCTTTGGGCCTGGTGACACTCAGAAGCCTGTGGAGTCCTTCATATGCTGCTTGGTTGCAACCTCTGGCATGGTGTTTTCTGGGGCTAGCACTCGCAAGATTTTCCAGTCTGCTCATCGATGGGGTTTCCAATTACACCATCATTGCCGCATCCGCCGAGGTGGCCACCGCCTGGATGTTGGGTGTCCATGCTCAACGTTTACAGTCGAATGATGAACAACCCGACTTGGATCTGACAGAAGAAGAGCTGGAAGAGTATTAGCACTACTTCAGATGCGTTGAATATTTAAGAGTTATTCAGGCGGAGCCGCCAAGGGGCACTTCTCCGATGTGGAGCATCGGTAGAAGAGAGTGGTTTGTCAGTATCGTCTTCATCGATTTTCTGGTTTGAAATTCAATGTTAAATACGGCATGGACAAGAGAGTGGGGATGTCAGAAAATCAGTGAATAATCTGGCTTTATGGGTCCTCAGATCTGCTCTGGGGCTGTTGTAAAGCGGGGCTCAAGGAGGGTGAAAATGAATTTAACTATTCCACCGGTCATCATTCGGTTAGGTGGGGCATTCCTGGTGATTGCCAGTGTTGTTGTCTCAACCCATCTCATTCAGAAATCCGTCGCTCTGACTCAGGACCCTCCTGCTGAAGAAAAGTTGATAGAAGCGGATCTTGTTGACGATGATTTGCTCGACGATGACTTGCTCGATGATGATTTGCTGGGCGATGACCTTCTCGAAGGTACTGGCGCAGAATCTGCAGAGGTTGAAGAATTGTCCTCGATCGACGCACACGAAAAAGTGTTTGCGGCGAGTAACTTCCCGTCTGCGGATGAGTGTGCCCTGTGTCACCCCAAGCAGTATCGGGAGTGGTCAGTCTCGCAGCATGCATACTCTCAGCTGAGCCCGCTGATGATGTCGATGCAGAACGCCATGAATGTGGGAACCAGCACTACCAATGGCGATTTCTGCCTCAGGTGCCATGCGCCAGTGGGATCCGATATCGGCGAGCCTTTCAGTGCATCCAACCTGGATCGTCATCCTGCTTCTCGGGAAGGCATCACCTGCGTGACCTGTCACCGTATGAGTGCGGGGTATCGCAAGGTGTCAGGAAGAATCGGAATCGACCAGGGAGATGTTTTCGATTCTGTAAAAGGAGCCCTCGGAAATGCAGAGTTGGCGCGAGTCCTTGCAGATAAAAAGCAATTCAAGGTCAACACCGATCGTGATGGTGTGGGGCGTGCCATCCACACTGAGATCGAACCTTTCTTCGAGTTGACCACTCCTGCTTTCTGCGGTTCTTGTCATGAGGTGTTTGCTCCGAATGGACTTCGGGTTCATGAGTTGTTGACCGAGTACCGGAACTCCCCTGCGGCTGAAGAGGGTGTGACCTGTAACGATTGCCACATGGGCAAAGAACAGGGATTGCCAGCGGGATACGAATGGGGACCTGCGGCAATCGTCGGAGGAAATGAAACGGCTCCTCGAAAGTTGACTAACCATTTCTTTGCAGGTCCGGATTATTCCTTGATTCATGAAGGTATTTTCCCAGTCAACAAGAAGGCTAACGAGTTTAAGAGCCTTTCAGAATGGCTACTTTTCGAAGTCGAATCTGGTTGGGGAACCGATGAGTTTGAGGACGAGTGCCCCGAAGATTTCCCCTTCCCAGAGCCTTGGGTTTCCATCGATGACCGTTATGAAGGTCGGGAGATCATTCAAGAGCAGCAGGAGCTTCTTGAGTGGGCAAAGGAACAGCGCGTGGCTGTGCTCAAGCGAGGTTTCGGACTCTCCGATATCCGGGTGACCCGTCATGATGATCGCGGCCTCGACTTCGAGATCGATGTCAGGAACCTGACCAGGGGTCATAATTTGCCGACGGGATTTGACGCAGAGCGTATTTTTGTCGTTCAGATCGATGTGAAAAATGAAGCCGGAGAAATCGTATTCCAATCGGGTGACCGCGATCCCAACGGCGACCTTAGAGACACTTTTTCTCTCTACGTACGTAACGGTGAGATCCCACTGGATGAGCAGCTGTTCAACCTGCAGTCAAAATTCATGTCCCGGAACATTCGTGGTGGAGACCAGGAGCAGGTCCTGACGATCAATAGCAGTGTTTCGGCGCTGCCCTTTATTCGCCCTGCTTCTCGGCCAAACAATATTTATGGACACCCCAAGGGGATGCGAAAGCATCGCAGGGGAATTGAGCCACTCGGCCATCGGACCGCCAAATATCACGTCAGCCCTGATCTCCTGAAGGGGGAAGGGCCCTTTACCATCGACGCACGTTTTGTCTCGCAGTCAGTTCCGGTCAACTTGATCCATCAGACGATGCACGTTGGATTTGACTACAACATGTCTCCGAGAGCGCTTGCTGAGAAGTTGGTCGATGGGGCTGTAGTGGTTGCTGAAAAGGCTGCAGTGACTCCATCAGGAGAGGAGGGGGGCCGATGAACCAGCGACAAGCCATGATTCCAACACTGTTTTTCGCATGCCTGTTCCCGATCCTGACAGTGGCTCAAGAAGAAGAGAGTCCAAGCCGTTTGCCGGACTATCCGATTCCTCTTCTCGATGAATCAATGATTGAACCTCATCCTCCTCTGATCCAAATCGGGCCTGGATTGATGTCGACCGGTCGACTGGAACGTGGATTTGATGTTCCTGGGGGAGCCGTTTGGCGACCTTCATTTTGGGTTTACGGAAACCTTCGCTCCGGTGTCAACCTTGTCGACCCGGGGGGCAGTGGTGAACGTATTGTTGAATGGGCGCAAAGGCTCGATATTTTCGGAAACCTGCAGTTGAACGGAACAGAAAGATTTCTCATAGGAATGCAGCCTTTGCATCAGCGGGGAAGCTTCAGTCGATACGTCTTTGAACCTGAGAGTGAAGAGGGCTGGGTAGATGAAACCAATACTCGCCTGACGACGTTCTTCTTTGAGGGCGAACTTTCTGAGCTGATTCCCGCGCTCGATCCAGATGGCACCCGCAAGCTCGATTACGGCTTTAGTGTGGGTCGCTGGAAGGTAGATCTTCAAGATGGCCTTCTCGTGAACGACATGATGGATGCGGTTGGAATCACTCGCTTCGTGGCGGTTCCGGGCACCGCAACGACCCGCATGACCTTAATTGCGGGCTGGGATGAAGTGAGCAGGGATAACAACCTTCTCTCAGAGGGCTCGCGTTACCTTTCTTTCTCAGCAGAGGCGGATACCTACAAGAGCACCATCGATTTGGATGTGGTGCATGTCGAAGCTCCAATAGCTGAGGGCGGATCAGGATGGTTCTTCGGTTGGGGATCTTCTCAGCGGATCAAATATGATGGAGAAAGCTATAACACCACATTCAGAATCTGCAGTTCTATTGCCGAGGAAGACGACAACCCTGCAATCAGCGATGGAACCCTGTTCTTTGCAGAGGCATCCAAAACCCCGATAGGAACTTCTGATATGGCTTACGCCACTTTTTTCCTGGGGATCGATGAGTACGCTTCTGCAGCAAGAGGGGAAACCAATGGTGGGCCTCTTGGAAAAGCAGGACTTCTTTTTGCGGCAGCAGGGTTGGGTCGGTACAAGCCGGCTCTGGGCAATCGGGCCGACGACTCCTATGGAGGCTCTATGGGTTACCAGTGGAGCTACGATCAGGGCACTTCGAATCTCGTCTTTGAAATGGGTGGGAGATCTGCTCTCGAAGGAGATGGCCCAGCTACAGGGGCAGTTGGAGGCCGGTACCAGAAAAAGTTGAATGGCAGAACCATGTTCCAGATGGATACCTACGTTAAAAAAGAAGAGCGCTCGGATATCGGGCATGGTCTTCGTGCAGAAATACTGGTTCGGTTTTAGGTGAACCAAATGGAAATCTTCTATGTAGCCGGGTTAACCCTCATCGGGGTAGTGTTGCTGGAGGCTGCTTTTGGAGTCTTCGTTTCGATCCGGCAGGCGATTGCCAGAGCGAGTTTTCTGAAGCACAAAGCAGAGCAGCTGAAGGTTAGCGTCAACAAAAAATCTGTGGCCTCTTCGGTCGACCATTCTGGACGCTGGAAAGGCTTCCGGAGATTCACGGTGATCAACAAACAGATGGAAGCGGAAGACATCTGCTCTTTTTATCTGAGCCCCGTGGATGGCAGACAGGTCTGTTCTTTTGAGCCTGGCCAACATATTGGATTCAGGTTTACTGTCCCGGGAGAATCGAAACCAACGATCCGGACCTACTCACTGAGTGCCGGCGTCGCAAATGACAATGTTTATCGAGTCTCGATTAAGAAGGTCCCTGCTCCACCGGGAACTGATTTCCCACCTGGGAAGGGCTCTGGGTATTTCCATGAGGAGTTATCTACGGGATCCATCATCGAAGTGAGCGCGCCGAATGGAAAGTTTTATCTTGATCGAGCGGACTCCCGCCCTGCGGTACTCATCGCAGGAGGCATAGGAATCACTCCCTTATTGAGCATGCTGGAAACCATTTGTTCAGAGGGCCTTCAGAGAACGTGTCATTTGTTTCATGCGGTAAGAAGTCACAGAGATCACGCTTTTGCTGATCGATTGACCGAACTGATACAAGTCCGAGACCATCTTCATCTTCATACGTTTTTCAGTAGCCCTGAAGATGGTGTTGATCTTCCAGAGGGGGCACGTATTGGTTTTCTTTCTGCGGAAGCTATCCAGGAAATTGTCGGACATCTTGATGTGCAAGTTTATATCTGTGGACCACCGCCAATGATGGAGGCTCTTGTTCCTTCTTTGGAATCCGCAGGGATACAATCCAGAGATTTGAAAATGGAAGCCTTTGGTCCCGCATCTGTCAAAAAGAAAAAGGTGGCAACTGAAGACGCTTCAGGTCAGGCCACCATTGATTTTGGCTCCCAGGCGATTCAGTGGGATGGCGAATCCTCCATTCTTGAAATGGCCGAGGAAAACGATATCGAAATCGACAGTGGTTGCAGGTCCGGAAGTTGCGGAACCTGTCAGGTGCGATTGATTTCAGGGAAAGTAAAATACGAAGAAGATCCGACAGCTGATCCAGATGAAGGTCATTGCCTGACTTGCGTAGGCATTCCAGATGGAGACATCAAAGTGGAGGTGTGATCGCATCGGCTCTCCAAGATTAGTTCTCTATGCCGGTGTTTTAAAATCAGCCTGATTCAAACAAGACGAAAAAAGAAAGAGGCGAATAATGTTACAGAATCTGATCGTGCTCGTGCTCGCGACCATGGTGATGGTCGGAGTAGGTCAGGAAGCAAAAAAAACACAACTTCAAACAGGTCCAGGCTTTGATCCCAAGGCGATTGTTGGTGCTTCTGAATGTACAGAATGTCATACGCACTCCGCCTCAGTTTGGGAGAAGACGATTCATCACGGATCGATCACTGATATGCCCCGCAGTGAAAAGGGGCGCGAGATTGCCAAGAAAATGGGAATCAAGCGGATTAAGAGCGAGAGCCTTTGTCTGGACTGCCATGCCACGAACCATTGGGAAGATGAAAAACTGAAACCGTCTTCGGGGGTTTCATGTGAGTCATGCCATGGAGCCGGGATGGGTTGGGTTAAGTTGCACGGCGAGTTCAGTGGCAAGGAAGAAGGCCAGGAAACGGAAGATGAAATCTCCAGACGGTGGAAAGCTTCGGAGGCCGCTGGCATGTTGAGGCCGACAATGATTGCCGATATCGCTCGTAATTGTGTCAGCTGCCATGTTGTTCCGCATGAAGATCTTGTCAATGTCGGAGGGCATCCTGCTGGCTCTGATTTTGAACTGGTTTCATGGAGCCAAGGAAATATTCGACACAACAATTTCTACACCAAAGGTAGTGAGAACAAGATTGCTTCCGTTGAGCGCCAAAGATTGTTGTATGTCGTCGGGATACTTGCGGAGATGGAGCTCGTTCTGAAGACTGTCGGAACGGCTAAAGAAGTGGGTAATTACGCAAAAGCGAATGCACGCAGAGTTGGGGCTTTGCGACAGAAGTTGGCTGCAGCGACAGCGGCGACGAAGCATCCAGAGCTCCTCAAGGCATTAAATGCAGTAGGGAAACTGAAAATGAGTCTGAAGAATCAGGAAGCTATCATCGAGGCCGCGGGTGTCATCACGCTCTCGCTCGATATGATTGCAGCCACCTCTGACGGCGCTGACCTTTCTGGCCTCGACGACCTGCTTCCGAAACAGAAAGACTACAAATAGGAGTAATCTGAATGAGTTCAGTGGCCGGGCTCGGTACCTATGGTGACGAAGAGGATTCCCGGGGGAACTGCTTCAGCAAGGAAGCTATTCCCGAAGGTGTCCTTAATTGGGTTCGGTACAACTCAGTTCTGTCGATAGCCTGGGACGAATGTGAATCCAGAGGCAAATCGTTCGAATCGATTCTTCAGCTCGACGCACGAATTGTCGAATACGAGCCTTCGGAGATCATTCTTCGTAAAGGCGATTTTGGCGGGTCTGTACTGATTCCGCTTGAGGGATCTGTAAGAGTCAATCTTGAAGAGGCGGGGGAGAAGTACTTCGCCAGAAAGAAAATCTCTCGAAAGAGAAGTTGGCTTTCTGCTTTGAGCCAACTATTCAGGAACAGTCGCCACGTTGAGCAGCTGGATACCGATTCTGGCGGCGGTTATTCAACGAAATTGTCTATACCTCGTCTTGAGGTGGATCTCAAAACTTACATCGAAGAGAACCTGACTCGCAGAATTGGATTGGGCGAAATCTTCGGTGAAATCGCAGCCCTTAGAAGAAGCCCCAGAACGGCTTCTATCTTTGCAGAGACTTCGAGCAAGCTCCTTGAGATTCGTTGGCAAGGAGTCCGAGAGATTTTAAAAAACTCGAAAGAGTTTAGTCACTACCTCGAAGATCTGATTGGGGACAGAAGGCATCAGATCTTTACTGGAATTCGTCTCCTTAATGAGATTCCTGAATCCGTTCAGCGAACATTGTCTGCTAAAAGCATCTTTGAGCGTTGGGGATCTGAGCATTGGAACAGAAACTTTCGGAAAATCCTTAACTCCCAATCTTCAATGATCGATCGGGAATCGATGATTCTTCAACAGGATCAGCATCTCGACGGGCTTTACGTGCTGCTCAGCGGATTTGCAAGGGTTACCCATAAAGAAGGCAATGAAGAAAAGACTGTCGGCTACCTAAGACCTGGAGACGTCTATGGAGTTGAAGAGTTAATGAAGCTCACGAATTCCGGCAAGGCGATGTCTGCGTTGAGAACTATTCGGGCGGTAGGGGCCATCGACTTGGTGGTGATTCCAACCAATGAATTCATTGAGCATGTGTTACCGGAGCTAAAAGAAAACAAGATCTCACAGGTACAATCCGAAAAAAGCCTGATTTCGACAGAGCTTCTCGATTTCTTTCTTAACAGAAGAATTGTCAACGGTAATCAGACGATGGTGATAGATCTAAATCGTTGCACTGACTGTGATGATTGTGTCAAAGCATGTGCTGTGACCCATGATGGCAATCCTCGATTTATTCGTGAGGGATACCGTCACGCCAAGCTATTGGTGGCCAATGCCTGCATGCACTGTATTGATCCGGTTTGTCTTGTCGGATGCCCGACTGGTGCAATTCATCGGGAGCCAACAACCGGAAGCGTCGTGATCACTCGTAACGAATGCATTGGCTGCGCTTCCTGTGTTGAATCTTGTCCATACGACAATATTCGTACAGTTGAAGTTCACGATGCAAAAGGTGAACCTGTCATCGATATTGAAACGGGTAAACCTGTACTCAAGGCGACGAAGTGCGATCTCTGCATCGATCAGCCTTCGGGGCCTGCTTGTGTGAATGCTTGCCCACATGATGCTCTTCATCGGGTGAATTTTTCTGATGTTGCCGGCGTTTCGAAAGTTGTTGAGGGGATTACGGGATGAAGTTGAGAATGCCTCATGCCGGGATCTTAATGTTGGTCATTTTCACGTGGGTGTTTAGTTTTTATTACATCGAAACGGCAAAAACCGCGCTATTGAATTCGGCAGTTTATAGTGGGTGGTTTTTACTGGGGAGCTTTGTTGTCCTGGGTATCTACGGGGTGCGAAAAAAAGTTCCCTTTCTTCCAGTAGGGAAAACCAGGACATGGCTTCAACTTCATTTAGGATTTGGAGCGATTAGTACTGCATTGTTTTTTGAACATGTGGGCTATCGTTTTCCTGGTGGCCTTTTTGAAAGCTTTTTATACGTTTTGTATGCTTTGTTGCTGTTCTCGGGATTTTTGGGCTGGTTGCTGATGCGAGGCCTTCCGGGGGAGATGCGAAACGATGGGCGCGAGTCGAATCAATCCAGAATTCCGGATGATTTGTCAAGATTGCGAATGGAGGGCGATCAGTGGATAGAGACTCTCGATTCGGCAGAGCTGAATCGCGTTCTGATTGACTGCTATTTTGAGGTGATAAGACCCTATCTCGCTTCCGGTTGCGGATTGATTCCACCTAGAATCCATCCAGAGTTTGGAATCTCACGCAGAATCGTGCATCAAATTCAAGCTTATGGTTCTCCGGTGGTTCTTTTTTCATCGCAACAGTTCATACGAGTTCAGAGAATGATTCAGGAAAAAGAGAAGCTGGATCTTCATATGATTCGACAGCGCTGGCTGAGAGGCTGGCTCCTCGTTCATTTACCTTTGACGAGTGCCATGATCTTATTGATCAGTCTTCATGTGATTCTTGTCATGGCGTTTAGTGCCGGGGGTAGCAGATGAGTGGGGAATCTCGTGGAAAATTTGATTCAAAAACGACGCACTACCTGCGACCTGATCGATCGTATGTTTGTGGAAATAGTGAGTCTCCGTGTTCGAGTGGTCCGAGCTCTTCCGGCACATGCCCCCATGGTCAAGCGGGTTGCTTTCCTCGGATCAGTGAGGGGCACTCTCGGAAAATTGTGCAAAAAAGGGTGTTTCTTCTTTTTCTCGGAGGACTGTTTCTGGTCTTTGCTGCTGGAGAAAAGAACGGAGCAAATTTTGAGGGAGAGTTGATTTCTCCAGGTCCTCTTTCACAAGTTCACGCGCGATTCGAATGCAGTTCTTGCCATTCAGAAGAACTGACTTCCTGGAGCGGAATTTTTTCCAGTGCCTGGCATGGCACTGGGGATACTCTTGGGAGTGAGGGTTGCCTTCAGTGTCACACTCAAGATTCAAATGCGATGCATGCTCATGGTGTTTCTCCAAAGGAACTTCGCGAGAGCAGTGGCTTCTCAGAAGTTGAACCATTCATGGAGACAACAGAATGTTCCACTTGTCACTCGGAGCATGGTCATGAAAAAGATGGCTTCATCCTTTCAGACTCTCGTTGCCAAACGTGTCATCAGCAGCATTTCAGCAGTTTCTCGGCTGGCCACCCTGAGTTCTCAGAGGATTATGGGAATCGAGTCAGGAATTTCGCTTTTAGCCATTCGGATCATGCACTGAGGCATTTCAAGGCGGAACCGGATCATGCTCCTGAAACCTGTTCAGGTTGCCATCAGATTGAACCCTCGACAGGAGCCATGGGACTTCGTCCATTTGAGGAGTCGTGCGGAAGTTGTCATTCCTCGGATATCGCTAAAAGTGAGCCTATCAAATTCTTTACCCTTCCTACGATATTTGGACTGGAGCAGATGGAGGAAGGGGGCATGGGTGTCGGAGATTGGCCATACATCGATGCTCTCGAATTGACGCCCTGGACTCGACGTTGGTACACAAACAGTGCGCTGGTTGGTGATTTTGGTGACTTCATGGCGACGCCTGAGATTGAAGTCGATGAACCGGGTAATCCAGCAAGAGTGAAGCAGGTTCAGGAATTTGTTATGGAGATCAAGCGAGCATTCATGGAAGACATGCTTCACGACCTTCGGTCATGGATTAGCAAGATGTTGCCTGAGAATTCCAACGGTTGGTCGTCAGATGATCTCATCAGGCTATCAGGGCAATTCCCCCGGGCCTTATTGATCAAGGTCCAGGAGCGTTGGTTTCCTGAGCTGGATCAGGAGTTGAACAGATTCCAAAAAGGCCTCTCTGTGACTAAAGAAAAAGAGACTCCTGACTCCAAGCCAAAAGATCCCAAGGCCAACGGCAGTGCCATCGAAAAGCCAGTCGATGATCTCTTATTGGAAGACGATCTGTTGTTGGAAGAAGACGACCTTCTTGCTGAAGAGGATGACCTCCTGCTGGACGAGGATGATCTTCTTGGCGAAGAGGATGATCTTTTGAATGAAGAAGCTGATCTATTGATGGATGAAGATCTCCTTGGAGAAGACGATGCGGATCTATTGTTAGAAGAAGATGACCTCCTCGGAGAAGATTCCGTGGATGATCCGAGCCTCAACTCAGTCAACAATGATAAAAAATCTTATTCACTTTCTGAAATGACACGTGGCAGAGATTGGGCCAACCTTGGAGGCTGGTATGAAGATGCTGGCGTGATCTTGTACAAATCTGTCCAGCATGCAGATCCATTTTTGATGGCTTGGTTGCAGGCCGAGCTTGCTCACTACTCAGAGGATGAAAACTCCCGTGAAATTCTTTCACTACTCCTGAGCGAGAATTCTCCAGGACGGTGCAGCAAGTGCCATTCGGGGGTCTCAGTCGAGTCAGGGGATGCGCATTGGGGAGCTCGCGCTACTTCCGACGCGAATATTTTTACGCGCTTCAGTCACGCATCGCATGTATTCAGTGACGATTCTCTTCAGTGTAATACTTGTCATGAACCCAGAGAGAAGCCTTCAGCCTCTGGCCATGATTGGTTGTCAGTGAAAATGGATTCATGTACCAGTTGTCATGGACAAGCAGTGCAAGATGACTGTCTCTTCTGCCATCAATATCATGCTTCACCTAAGAGTCGTGAGTTAAATGCGGTGAGCATCGATATTTTTCGCATCAAGAAGGACTAGCGACCCGAAGAGATCGGCTGAGATTTAGCGGAGCATTTTGACAAGAATTGATCGCGATCTTTTCGGGCTCTGCGAATTCTTGCGCCAAGCACAGGGCGCCTTTGCCGCGTAAACTCTGTTAGGCAGACATCGATGGATGGGAAATACCCCCGTGAATAGTCTGTGATTAAATCCCCTAAATCCATAGCGTCTTCGAGGTCAGAATCTGTTCCAGTTGTCAAACTTGGGAGAGTGGGGTGCGCAGCTTCACCAATTAATATGACGTTATCTTTGTGAAAAAGATGAGGGAGCCTTCGATCCGAGCACTTTCGATAGCAAAGATTTTGTATCGATCCTTCTGCAAATAGCATGCGGAGTTCTTGCGGCCAATCCGAGGCGAAGGAATTTAGCAGACGATGACATTGATGGTCGTCATCGGGATTTTCAAGAAGTAAGTGAAGGGCATTGAACTGTATTGCCCATGAGCACTTTGAATCGGTGGATGGGAATGTGAGAATCTCCGCTTCATTTTTTGTGTCTATAAATGTTTTTACGACCTTTTTCTGCAGAGGTGAATCAGGGTCAACTATTGACACCCCGCTGATTTGAACCGTCATCGACTGAGAAAGCTCAGGCCCCGCAACGTGTTTTTTTCTCACAGCGGATTGTGTGCCATCCGCCCCTACAAATAGATCAGCACGGGTATATCTCCCATCTTTGAATCTCGCTCTTTGTGCGTGGTATTCCAGAGTGGGCTCAAAGTGACTGAAGTGTGAATCGAAATGGAATCTCTCAGCTCCCAAGAGTCGATAAAATTCCTGGTGCAGCTTGTTTCTGTCGAGTGCAAATAGAAGTCCTGAATTATGTGGAGTCGAAGAGTCAAACAGATCGATCGCTTTGCCACCATAAAGGGGAACTTCGAAAGGTTCGATATTGAGTCCGAGGGACTTCAGCGAAGTCAGAGTTACGGTATTTACGAGATATCCCGGTCCCTCTGAATTGAGAGAGGGAAACGGACTCCAAATGCTGACCTCATGCTGTGATTTCAGAAGTCTGAGTGAAAGGGACATGCCTGCCAGACACGAACCCAAGATGGCGATTTTCATAAGACCTAACGGTTTCATAGATGGTCATGTGACCCAGTCTCGTAAATAGTGATCAGCGCTTCGATGAAATAACATTGGGTCGCGAATCACACGATAGTCATGAAATCATATCAATTACGGCTAGTGTCGCAATTGGAGAATGGCGAATCGTTGCGGTTATCGCTGGCTCAAGCGGGTTTTGGGAAGATTCAGGCTCTTTGGTTCCAAAAGGTTTCAATTCGGTTGAGGGCTTCATTCAGGATTTCACAAGAGGTGGCAACGGAGAAGCGCAGGTGCCCTTCTGAGCCGGGCCCAAACCAGCGAGGATCTCCTGGCACAACACTGACCTTTGCTTCTTTCAGAATCAGCTCAGCAAGCTCAGAGGAGTTGAGGCCAAAAGCCGTGACCTTCGGAAACAGGAGGAATGTCCCTTCCGGCATTGGACATTCGACACCCGGAAGGCTTGAAAGCCTGTTTACCGCAATGGACACCACTTTTTTAAGGTGGGCGATGAAGTCATTACGCCAATCGCGACCTTCCAAGAGCGCTGCTTCAGCAGCGATCTGAGAGAGAACCGTGGCCCCCCCCGTCGTATCCAGTGCCCCTGAAGCAGTCATGATTTTAGAAAATAGAGCTTTGTTTTCACAATGGGCGTAACCGACGCGCAAACCTGAGAGACCATCACTTTTAGAGAAGCCGGAGATGGTGACTGTTCGAAGCCCTATTTCTGGTGAAAGTGAAGCGATCGAAGTCATCGGTATTGGCCCTAGAACAATTTCAGACCACACTTCATCGCTGATGATGATGAGGTCATTTTTTTCGGCTAAATCAGCGATCGAAATCAGCTCAGCTCTCCGTAAAACACGTCCGGTAGGATTATGAGGATTACAGATCACCAAGGCCTTTGTCGCTGGAGTGATCATAGAATCAAGCTGCGATAAATCCGGTTTACCGGTTGTGGGGGAAACAGGACAACGGAGAGCGGTTGCTCCTGCCAGTTCAACGCAATGAGGAAGCAAGAAGTCGACCGGGTCAAAGGTGATCGCTACATCTCCAGGATCCAATACAGCGAGGCAGGTGGCCTTCAATGCGGAAGCGGCACCATCGAGAGCCAAAATATTATCAGCAGAAGATGAAATCCCTCGTCTGGTCATGTCAGCGGCAATCGCCTCCCGAAAGCTCTCGAATCCCTGTGCCGGACAGTAGCCCAAGTATCCATTACGAACGTGTCGATCGATCGCTTCACGCACTGGAGGTGCCACAGGGAAATCCATTTCACCTGCAGTTAATGGGATCACATCATTGGCTACCGTCGCCCAGCGAAGATTAAAAGCGGTCTGCCGAAGGATTCCTTGATCGACGGCAGAGTCACAGAAGTAAGAAGTATCAGTAGGGAAATTCATGGGTAGGAAGCCTCCATAGCTGGCCTTTGATCTAAGCGCAAACGGGAACTGTTTTCAGGCCATCAGGCTCTTGATTCAGAAACTGGTTTTGTAGCTTTCTGCCGCCATATAGCCGGTGCTGAAGAATCGTTTTTCTTCGCGAAAAATATTGCATGAGGCAGTGATCGAGTGTGCATGGGGTCGTTGGATTTTCTGCGTCAAGAATCTCACCCAGTATCTCGGAATCTTCGAGTGCAGATCCGATTCCCTGACTCGTAAAAGTTAGCAATGGATGGGCAGCATCGCCGACGAGGACTACGTTTTTTCGGTGAAAAGATTGAGGAAGATTACGATCTGTCGTTCGCCAAAGATGACTATTTTCAAGCCCGCCTTTTCGAACGATGTTCTGCACAAACCGGGGCCAAGAGGCCAATTCACGATCGAGCCATGTGATTCTGGAATTGGGGTTCTGAAAAACTTGAGGCCAGCGCTGTATATCACATTGAAAATACCAAACAACATTGTGATGGGCAGTGGGCACCATGCCCATTGCTAGACCATCACGACTTTTGAGATATTTTACGAAGCTTCCTCGAAGAGCATCTGGAGTTTCATTGAAGTGGCTGATACCCACCACTTCAGCAGTCTTAACGGCATTGAGGGGCGTCCCAGGAAGGTGCTGCTCTCGAACTCTCGATCGAATGCCATCGGCACCAATAAAGAGATCGGCGTTGACCTGTTGTCCATTTTTGAATCTGGCGTATTGGGCACTTCCATTTGCTTTATAGCCAAAGTGATCGAATTGCGATCCAAAATGGAGGGTACCTGTTTTTAGTTTTGAACGAAGTTTTTGAACAAGTAGTTTTCTTTCGATTCCAAATGACTCGGGGATCGATTGCTCATGTTGTAGACCTTTAGAAAGATCGTCAACAAAATAGCGTTTCACGGAGTGTGAGATTTCTGATACTTCGATGTCGAGCTTTTGTAAGGTACTTTTCGATTTTTCATTCAGGATCATTCCGAATCCGCCTGGCGAAAATTCTTGCCGTCGTTCCCAAACGTGAACCTCATGTCCGCTTCGTTGAAGTCGGATAGCGGCGGCCAATCCGGCAATGCTCCCACCAATGATTGAAATTTTCATTTTTCACCTCTAGAGACGTGACGATGCCCTGATATGACATGACTTCCTGCAGAATTTCATCCGCAGATGGAGCCAGATCGGACATGCAAATAGAAAAAATATATGAGGGTGTCCTATTAGCGGATGATTACGGATTAAGGCTATATAGGGACTTTAGTGTTCATTCCGGAACAAGTGTGCACTCGGGAACAGAAGTGAGTCAATGTTCGTTTTCAACCAACAGAAGTGTCATGAACATTGTCGTCAAAGGCTCTGAGGAGGGCTGATGGAAGAAGCGCCATATTTTAATGGATCAAACATTCTGATGAGACTTTTGGAGTCTGTAAGTCTGACAGGTGATCAGTATACGGATCTGATGTCGCTTTTATATTTTGGAAGCACTGCGATTCTTGTGGCTATGGGCATTCTTTTTCTAAGTTTCAAGGCCACGCAAAATTTTGATCAAAGATACCTTTTTAGCGGGCATTGGTTTTTCATGGCATTGCATTTTTTGGGAGCTCTGCTGGCTCTCCAAAATCATGCGGGCAATAACATTGGGATTCCTTCTTATGTGACGTCATTTTTTTCCCAAAGCGGTCTCTATCTCTCGGTGATATTTTTCGGCATGGGGCTTTGGGAAATGTTCCATAACTATCGGTTTAAGAAAGAAAATCTGTGGGTGGTTATTGGCGGCGTCGCCATATTTTCTGCAGCTCTACAGGTGGTTTTTTCCGTAATGACTGCTGAGGATCGGTTCTTTTATAAAGTTGTTCCGCAAGCGGCTGCAGTGGGTGTTTGTTACTTAGTTTTAGGTTTTTACTTTTGCCCGTGCATGAATAACAGATTTAGCTTTAGCAAAAAATTCATGCCTAGTTACACGCTGAACATTCCCATGATTCTTTTTGGTGTCACTCAGCTTATCCTCGCTGCGTTATTTGCAAGCAAACTTGATTTTGATTTCCGCTATAACACTGGAGCATTGCTTCTTTCTCTTCAATTGGTATGGAAAGTCTTAATGGGAGTTGGGCTCCTGAAATTAGCGTTATTGATGGAGGCTCAAAATTCAGCAAGAGTTGAAAATCTTGTAAACAAAAATAAAAATTATGCTTTGGTGGGTCAGCTGTCTGCGGGATTTGTGCACGATATTAATAACTCAGTTTCAGTGATGAGCCTTTCCACTGACCTGGCGAATAAAGAGTTTGAAAAAGGGAATCATGAAAAAGCGATTTCTTACTTAGAGATGATGAAGACTTGCTCTAATAAAGTAACCAATCTTGCTAAACAGATTTCAGATGTTATTCGCTCGCATCAAGGCGGCGAGAGTCAGCAAATCGCTTTTAATCCAAATGAGATCATCCGGATTATGCAGCCGGCTTTACTGGTTATTTTGCCAAGCAGTGTTCAGCTTAAACTTGATTTGGATTTAAGTTTTCAGAAAAGTATTTTTTCATCAACGACTGATTTTGAAATGGTATTGCTGAACCTCGTCAAGAATTCGGCAGCAGCCATCGACAGTGCCGAGCACTCCTACGATTCTGGATTAATTGTGGTACGGACTCGACGGGTAATGATGGATAGATCTCCTGTCAATGGCTCTGAATATGGAGAAATTGAGGCAGTCAGCATTGTTGTTGAGGATAACGGTTGTGGCATTCCGGCTGATCAACTTGATAAAGTTGGCAAGTTTGGATTTAGCACCAAAGGTGACAACGGTACCGGCATCGGTCTTGCGAATGTCGCCAGATATGCCGAAGAAAATGGCGGCAACTTTTACATTCGGTCTATAGAGGGTGAAAGTACGCAGATAGAGATTCAGATTCCGGTGAATGAAAAAGTTCAAGAGGGCCATGTTGTCGTAGTCGCGGATAATCCAGATATTGCCAGAGATTGTCGATCTGAAGAATGGAAAGTTCTGGCACTGACTCCTGCCAGTTTTAATCAAGTTTGCTTATCAACATCAGGTGGAGTTCTCATTGTGGATTCCGAGGATGATTCGATGAAAGACTTGTTGTCTCAGAAGCTTTCAGAGCTCCCTGTTTCGAGCTCGTGGCGAGTTCTAAGGGTCGTGAACGATGTTTCTGCGGGATTGGAAGAATGGCCTCTTCAGGGAGTTTCTTCAGGAACACTTCATCGTCGGCATACACCCCTTGAACTGCAGCTTGAGGTTCGCAAACTGATGAGTTCAATCAGTTCAGATCTGACTTTGACCGGATGATGTGTGCCACTCAAACTTCCAGAAGATTCTAAAATGCCACGGTTGTTGAAATGGTGGGGTCTTCTCCACCAAGCAGAATGAATGACATATTCAACCTTTTGCCACGCCATGTGACCAGTGGGTGAAGGTCATTTCCGTCCCAGATCAGTGAAGCATCAAACTCGTCTGACAAAACAAATCTGTAACTGGCAGGGATATCCCAGCTGTCATTGTCGGGAGTATAGGAAATCGAAAGCGATCCACTCGAACGATCGCTTAGCAGGGTGGCGGCTGACAGGAAAAATGCATTTCCATCGACTTCTCCTGATGGCCACGCAGAACTGGTCCCCAGGATCAGGGCTGGGAAGTTCTCGGTCGCTTCTGTCAGGCGATAATTGATCATGGGGTACAGTTCTTTGGAGTCTGCACCATACTCAAGTCCGATTTGAAGATCATTGCTGACACGGTTAACGAGGCTGAACTCGAGTTTTTCCCGGTTTGTTTCCTCTACGAGAACATTACGCATCGTCAGGTTCCAGCGGCCACTCTGAATTTCTCCTGAACCCCAGACCGAGGCTCCTTCTCCAGGTCAGCCCACTCACATGGGAACTGTTGGACCTCGGGTGATGGGTTTTTTCAGTGATTCAGTGAATGAAGCAATTCCACCTTTTGAGTCGCCCTTGTCATTCTCTGGTGTGTCTCCTGTTGTCGTGCATGCGGCACAGATCAGAAGTACCAGTGACAAAGAAAAACGCATTGGAGCTGTCAGCATCGTTCACCTTTCACCCTGTTTTTTGCCTACGTGTTATCTACATCGACCGTTGGGGTGCATTTATGAGCTGTTTTTTCAGAGAAACTGCTCCTGTTGACTTCTCATGGTTGACCGGGGAGGTGAATTCACTCAATTTCGTAGAAGATTCCTTCCAACGGTTGAATTGGAGATTAATCGATGTCCGCTTCATTTTCTATGAAGAATCGTACTTTTTTGGTCACGGGTTCGACGACGGGCCTTGGTCGAGCTATGGCCAGCGCTCTGGGTGCGGCCGGTGCCCGAGTAGCCATGAATTACCAGAATAATACCGAAAGGGCGGAGCAAGCCTTCTCAGAGTATCGAGAAGAAGGTTTTGATGGGGGTCTCTTTCGCGCCAGTGTGATCGATGAATCCGATGTGGAACGATTGAAAAAAGAGATTGAAAACGAGTTGGGGCCCGTCGACGGAATCGTGGTCAATGCGACCCCTGCACAGCCTTTAAGGCCGATTGAAGAATACGATTGGGAGTTCTATCAATCGATGATCGATTTTTTCGTTAAGAGTCCTTATCTGCTGACAAGAGCATTTCTCCCTCATATGCGACAACAGAAATGGGGACGAATCATCAATATTGCCAGTGAAGTGTTTACTCGTGGTGTTGCACCCTTCAGCGCTTATGTGGCTGCCAAAGGCGGACAACTTGGCTGGACTCGGAGTATGGCGAATGAACTCGCTCCGGATGGCATTACTGTAAATGCTATTTCACCTGGCTGGATTCCAGTTGAACGACATGTGGACGATCCTGAAGAAGATAAGCAGGCTTATCTTGATCTGATTCCCATGCAGCGTTGGGGGCTGCCTTCAGACATGGCTGGGGCAACTGTGTTTCTGGCCAGCGATTCCTCCAGTTTCGTGACAGGGCAAAACATTCATGTGAATGGCGGAACGGTTCTTCCATAGTTTTCGAGAGGTGTCATCTGATGCGATACATCATATTGCTTTTGCTGTTATTGGTCGGTTGCGGTGACTCTGGGGTCCCGACTGAAGAGACGTCTGGACCGCGAATAGCATTTGTAACCAATGGGGTTGCAGACTTCTGGATTTTGGCGGGAAAAGGTGTCGAAGATGTCAGCAGGGATCTCAATATTGAGGCCACTTTTCATATGCCGCCAGATGGACTTTCTGATCAAAAGCGCATGATTGAGGATCTTCTCGTCAAGGGCGTAAAGGGGATTGCGGTAAGCCCGATTGATCCGGTAAATCAGACTCCGTTTTTGAATCAGATTGCCGAGCGAGTAAAGCTGATTACCCACGACTCAGACGCTCCGGATTCCAATCGGCTCTGTTTTGTAGGTGTTGATAATTACGAAGCAGGTTGGATGTGCGGCGAGGTGGTTCGGGAGGCGATTCCAAACGGAGGTCGTATCGCTGTATTTGTCGGAAGATTAGAGCAGGAAAATGCCAGGTTGCGTCGCCAGGGAATGATCGACTTTCTTTTGGGCAGGGAAGCCGATTCCACGCGCTACGATGAACCCGGTCAAAAAGTCTCTGGTAACGGGTATGAGATTGTTGCGACCCTGACGGATCAGTTCGATATGGCTAAGGGTAAAGCCAACGTCGAAGATGCGCTTTCTTCTTATGGCGATCTCGATTGCATGGTCGGCCTTTTCGCATACAACACCCCGTTGATTCTCGAGGCCCTGGGGCAATCCGGGAAACTGGGCAAGATCAAGGTCGTCGGATTCGATGAAGATGAACGCACCCTCCAAGGCATTCGTGCCGGAACCGTACACGCAACCATCGTTCAGGATCCTTACGAATATGGAGCCCTTTCCGTCGCTGTTCTCAAGTCTCTTTTGTCAGGCGACAACACCGTCATTCCTGCAGGTGGGCATTTGAAAGTTCCAGCCAAGGTGATCGGCAAGGATCAAGTGGATGAATTCGAGAAGGATATGCTCAAGAAATTGGGCAAGTGACCGGATCGTCACCGATTCTCGAAGCCCGCAGCGTCAGCAAGTCTTTTGGCGGTGTGAATGCGTTGAAAGATGTTTCCCTTTCCATCGGAAAGGGTGAGATTGTCGCTGTCATCGGTGAAAACGGAGCTGGCAAAAGCACCCTTCTGAAGATCCTCTGTGGGGTTTACCAGGCGGATTCCGGAGAAGTCCACTGCAGGGGACGCGTGCAAAGTTTCCTTGGTATTCATGACGCCATGAAGCAGGGGATTGCCCGTATTCCACAGGAACTCGAACTGTGTGAATCGATGACGGTGGCAGAAAACCTGCTTTTGGGACGCGAGCCAAAAAATTCCTGGGGTGTGATTCAGGAAGAGTGTTCTCGGGAGATGGCTCAACGTGCTCTCGACCGATTGAAACTCGATTTCCCACTGGACCAAAAAGTTTCCTCGCTGGGACATGGTCGTCGGCAGTTGCTTTCCATCGTTCGCTCTCTTGATACGGAAGCCGAGCTACTGCTTCTCGATGAGCCCACTGCAACCCTGTCACCTGGAGAAACAGAAGTCTTGCTGAAAACTCTTCAGGAGCTCCGCGATAGTGGAGGGTCACTGGTCCTGATCACGCATCGACTGGCAGAGGTGGAAGCGGTGGCCGATCGTGTCGTCGTTCTCAGGGATGGCGACCATGTCGGAACACTCAAAGGAGAAGAGATCGAGCGATCGGCGATGGTGCGACTCATGGTGGGCCGGGATCTGGAACCGATTTCCCAACCGGAGCGGAATTTCGGCGAAGCGGCTTTGATCCTCGACAAGGTGACCACCGACCAGCACCCCAATCCCATCTCCCTGCAAGTGCACCAGGGTGAGTGTGTGGCTCTGGCTGGATTGGTGGGTTCTGGTCGCAGTGAGTTGTTGGAGGCGATCTTCGGACTGAGGAAGCGACAGGGAAAGATTCATGTCGGTGAAGCCCTTCTGCCGGAGAACCATCCGGTCGCGGCGGTCGATGCCGGTTTGTGCCTGGTTCCTGAAGAGAGGTCGGAGCAGGGATTGTCACTGGATCAGACGGTGATGGAGAATGCCGCTCTGCCCGGACTTCATCGCCTCGCAGGGTTTGCAGGGGTTTTGCAAAAGGGGGTCGCCGAAAAAGTGGCCGACAGAGTGGTCGACCAATTCAATGTTCATCCACCGGCGATCGGGATTCCTGCCCGCGGTTTGTCGGGTGGCAATCAGCAAAAGGTGGTGATCGGCAAATGGATGGACCTTGATCCGGGAGTGTTGATTCTTGATGAGCCCACCCGGGGTGTCGATGTTGGGGCAAGGGAAGAGATTCACCAGAGATTGCGCAATTGCACTGCAACCGGGAAAGCTATCCTGTTTGCTTCCAGCGAACTGGAGGAGATCTTTGCCATCTCAGACAGAATCGTGGTGATGGCTGAAGGTCGAATCATGGGATCACTCCCGACCTCGGAGGCGAGTGAGGAGTGGATCATGGAGTTGGCGACGAAGGTGGGTATCTGATGAGGAAGATCGTCGGCATCTTTGCGGTTCTTTTGCTGGTCATGCTGCTGACTGCATCGATCAGCCCGGCATTTTTCAGTGCCTACAATATTGAGAATCTGCTCCGAAGAAGCGCTCTCTTCGGAATCATGGGGATCGGTGCGGCTTTCGTCATCATGACCGGAGGCATCGATCTCTCCATCGGCTCACTGGTCTGTCTGGTGGGCTGCCTGACCCCCTGGTTGGTGACCCAAGGGATTCCTGTTCCTGCCGTGTTGCTGGGGATGCTCGTTCTTGCGCTGGCTGCAGGAGGTCTGCATGGTTGGCTTGTTTCGCGGGTCCGTCTGCAGCCTTTTCTGGTCACCCTGTGTGGACTGTTTATCTACCGTGGCATCACGCGGGGCCTGTTGGCCGATCGCACTGTCGGTTTTGGTACCGAAGGCACGGCATGGAAGTTTCTTGGCAATGGCAGGATTCCCATCACAGAACAGTTTGGATTGCCGATCCCGCTGATCATTTTGATTCTGGTCGCCGTGGGATCCGGTTTCCTGTTGAGAAAAACGGTTTGGGGTCGCCATCTGCTGGCGATTGGAAGTAATGAGACTGCTGCCCGTCATTGCGGAATCGATGTCGATCGGGTCAAGACCGGGGCGTACCTGTTGTGTGGATTCCTGGCGGGGCTGGCGGGGCTGCTTTTTGTTCTCGATACGGGCACGGCCCAGCCATCCAATTTCGGCAACTTTTATGAGCTCTATGCCATCGCTGCGGCGGTGCTGGGGGGCTGTTCCCTGCGCGGGGGCGAGGGGACGATTCTCGGTGTCCTTGTGGGGGCAACCCTGGTTCAGGTGATCCGCAACTCCATCGTTCTCGTCGATCCGATTCCCGATTCCATCGAGTTTGCGGTCATCGGAGCCATCATTCTGTTGGCGGTGATCACCGATGAGACGATCCGCAGAAGAAGTTCATAACCCGCGAAACGGCTCCTGGTTTCTGGCGCATCAAAATTGGCCTGTCCTCGAATCGCAAGATCTCCCAAGGCTTGCCCAAACCACGTTTCAATACCGCTCGGGATTTTTTGGCAAAGCTCCTCATTGGGGGGGTTATACAAAAACAGCCCGGTGCAAAGCACCGGGCTGCTGTTGATCTTCAAAGTGAAGTCTTCGATCACTGACAGGCGTTCGCCTGAACACAATCGAGCTGATCGTGACTCGGATCAGAAGCGCAGTTGGGGTACGGCGCAGCGGGTGCTGGACCATTAGCAAACAGATATCCGAGAATGTTGATCGGATCAGAAATATCCAACTGACCATCATCGTTCCAGTCGGAAGCGTCCTCACAGGCGACAGGAGTGCCGGTGAAGATTCCGTCGAGAAGATCGATGGCATCGCCAACGTTCAGCATTCCATCGAGGTTTGCATCTCCTCGCAAGAAGTAAGCAAGAGAACCTGGGGTCAATCCCTGACGAACGAAGCAGGCTTCAGATTTTAGCTCCATACCCAAGTAGTAAGGGGTGAGAAGGTAAAGAGTCGTCTTGGGACGGAAACCATCGTACTCAAAAGTTGTTTGTGTTCCGGGGACCATGAAGGTCTCGACACCCATGATGCCACCATTGTCGACTTCTAAAATGTAGTTTGAAACATTCGTGGTTGGCGTCCAGCTGACGATGATTTTGCCTTCTTGCTCGTAGCAGATCATGCCCGAGATCGGATCCTGAGTTCCACCCGTGCCACCCATGGGGCCTGCAGAAGAGGAAGCCGGCGCACCCGTGCCAGTTTCAAGGAAGCCTTTGACAGGAGGATGGTTAATCTCGGCGCGTCCCCCTGCACCAACGGCGGGGAGCAGGATCATATCATCCATGGCCTCGCCCGGGTTTACGCCACCTTCTGCGACGGCCTGAGAGGTTCCCAGGTGTCCATTTGGCAGGAATAACTCCGGATGGTCGAAGGGAGCCATCTCCCAGCGAACACGCTCATCTGTAAGAGCTTTCATGAAGGCCACCATCGCTTCTTGACGAGGTAGTTTGTTGCGTAATTTTCCGATGGGGTTGATGTACTTGTGAACGTCACCGGGGTTCATATGGGTGAAGTCTCCTCCGCGGGTGTAGAACTGAACCACCTGCAATAGGGTGGCTTGACTACCGTTGTGCATGAAGGGACCGGTGAGCTCAATATTTCTCAAAGTCGGAGTTTTGTAGGCACCAATATTCTTGTTGCCTCCGGAGATGCTTTCGTCGGAGCTAACAGGTCCTGGAAGGGCACTGTTCATTCCGGAAAAGTATTGAGAGGCCCATGTTTGGTCACCAAGGGCGGCTCGCCCAATATCTTCACCACTGGGGCGAACACCGATGTTAAAGAAACCCTTATCACCGAATCCATCTTCGCCATTGGTTTCCACGGTGACGACGGGACCAACCCCCACGTCTGTATCAGTATTGAGCTCTCCCCAAGTTGCTGCGGACATCAGAGGTCCGGAGTGACACTTGGAGCATTTGGTACCACCACTGTAGAAAGCATCCATGCCGTTTTCTTCTTCAGGGGTAAGAGCGTTTTCATTTCCAGCGAGGTACTCATCAAATCGAGTTTGGTCCGAAACGAGAGTTGATTCGTAGCACAGCACGGCTAGGCCCCAGAACAATGAAAAGTTCTGTTCCATCAATGCAAACTCATTGGGTCCTTCCGGAACGCCGTTTCCAATATGGGCACCGTTAGAATCAAAGATCGCATCCGAATTCCAATACTCTGGGCGGAAGCTGTTCTGAATCATTTCCACGTAAGTGATGTTGAGCCCTTTTCCGTCTCCTGCAGGAACAGCATAGCTCCCCAAAACACTGTCCGTCGGTGAGACCTGCTGCCGACTGAGGGGCATCACATTACACATCTTTTTGCCGAGGTCATTCCAGGCACGCCCGGCTCCAGACATCTCGACTCCACTTAATGGAGGACCGATCGATTGAGAAGCGAGGGCGGCGCGATCCATGGAGATGCCACAGGGAATGATATTTCCATCAGCATCGACCTTGCGGATCATGGCATTGGTATTGGCGAGTCCACTTGGATCGACCCCATTGAAGTCAGAGCGGGCACGTCCATCCCAAAAAGCATCGACGTAGAAAATAGCGTTGACGGCATGGGGGGCATTTCGGCCAGTCGTCTGACGAGTATTCAGTCCCAGGACATTGTGGAGTGGGTCAGGGATTCCTGAGCAATCATCTTCCTCATCTGCACCAGTGAGGTTGAGACTCACGGAGTTGAAGATTTGTTTGGGGATTCCCTGAGAGCCGATCACCTCTGTCGAATCCCAGATGAGGGAAGAGAGGGCATCGTCAGGATCAGCCAGTTTTCTTAATGGGAAATCAGAGTGTACCAGAGTGTGATTGGGTCCAAGTCTTTGGAAAGAGCCGGCAACGCCAGGGTTTGCCTGGTTCTTGTTGCGGGTATCAGACCCTGCAGAGTAATGGCAGGTAGCACATGCGGTGAGTCCATCAGAGCCTGACTGCATATCCCAGAAGAATGCCTTGCCAAGTTCAATGGCACGATCCATGTCCAAAACAAACTCGGACAGGTTAGAGGGCAAGGGAGTACTCGAGATATTGAGAGGACCAAAATCTTGTCCTTTTACAGGACTCCCTGCTAGAAGCAGAAAAGAGAAGGCAAACAATGCAGAATAAGCGTGCCGCATTTTCACACCGTCCATTTCACAGTTAAAACCAAGCAGCGACGGATTACGCTGAGGTTCACAATGCTTTAATCGTCAAAGGTCTCTTTGTAATTCTTTGTCATGTTTTCCCGCAAGTATGACAATAGCGAGGTCCCTCAACGCAAATAAATATCAAAATCGATCAAGAGGCGTTATTCACCGCTTGTTTCACGATTAGATAACCCAGAAGGGGCATCCGCAACTTATTTGTTAACTGCTGGTGTGGTTTCGAAAGTATACAAAGTCAGGAATGGCAGTTTCGGGAGTTCTTTGTTACTAGATTACAATCAAGGCTAGGGTGCGTAGAGTGCAAACCAACAGATCGTAATCTGCACGAATTTCCAGATATTAAGACCTTGAATCGCAAGTATGAGCCAGCAAAAGAACAGAGAGCTCTGTTCTTCTTTTTGGAGATCTTCGGGAACACAAGTTTTAAGAAGTTTTTGGCCCTAGGGATGAAAGACAGTCGAGTTCATTGCGGAATAATCACCAATAGTAATGAAATGGTGTTCATGCAAGAAGGTTGCGGGTTTTGATCTTCCAAAAAAAGACCGCCCTGCAGCTTGTTGCTGCAGGGCGGGCTTGATTGAACCAGCTCCAGGAGGAGCTGGCTGTCCAGGAGAGATCGAAACATTAGGGGCAGTTCGTCACTCCTGTGCAATCCAGTTGATCAAATCCAGGATCAGATCCACAAACGGGAAATGGGGCTGCGGGGGCAGCACCGGAACTGAAAATGTAGCCAAGGGCTCCAATAGGATCAGTGATGTCATGGCGACCGTCGTCATTCCAGTCGGCAGCATCTTCGCAGTTTGCCTCGAAACCAAAGAAGATGGCATCGAGAGAGCCGATGGCATCCGAGAGGTCAATGAAACCGTCATTGTTGACATCTCCCCTGAGGAACTGGGCCAGTGTTCCGGCCTCGGCACCCCGACGGATGTAGCACGCAGAAGATTTCAGTTCACTGCCTAGAGTAAAGGGAGTGATCAGGTAAGAGGTGACTCCAGCTCTGAAACTGGGGTCAGCAAATGAGGTTTCACCAGCAGCGAAGACGTGAGTTTCTACTCCCATCAACCCACCATGGTCAATCTCCAAGCTGACATGAGTGACATAGGAAGCGGCTTCCCAGGTGACAATAACGTCAGAACCGGATTCGAAGCATATCGTTGTAATGGGAGTATCCAGGCTCATATTAAGCGTCCCTGCACCATTACCAGACCCAGCAGTGTCCTCAAGGAAACCTTTGACGGGTGGTGCTCCGATGGCGGCTCGGCCGCCAGCGCCGACTGCTGGAATTACCAGCAACGAGTCATCCGACTCATTCAGACCGAGCAGTCCTTGTACCGCTTCGCCATTCGTATCGAGGGCTGCGCCGCTGGGGAGGAAGAGTTCCGGGTGATCAAAGGGAGCCATTTCCCAACGGACTCGCTCGTCGGTGAGAGCTTTCATGAATTCGACAACGGCTTCCTGGCGCGGCTCTTTACCACGGAGCTTGCCAATCGGATTTACGTATTTATGGACAAATTCAGGCTCAAGGTGAGTAAAGTCTCCTCCGCGGGTGTAGAACTCGACGACCTGTTTGAGAGTGGCCTGACTACCATTGTGGAAGAAGGGGCCATTCAGTTCGACATTTCGGAGAGTTGGAGTTTTGAAAGCCCCAATATTTCTATCGGGATCGCTGAAGTCGACGCTTTCGATTTGACTGTCGGGAAGCATGAAGTCATTTCCTGCGGCCAGAGAGTCGGCCCAAGTATTTTCACCGACAGCTGCTCGCCCGATATCTTCTGCAACAGGTCTTACGCCAATATTGAAGTAACCTTTATCAGCGATGCCATCGCCATCATTCATGGGCTGAGTGACCACTGGTCCGGCTCCGACTTTATCGTCAATATTTAGCTGATCCCACGTGG
>NZJA01000118.1 GCA_002691835.1 Planctomycetota bacterium | reverse complement strand
GTAAACGAAATTGTCAGCGACTGCGGCGTACTTCTCAGGGTCGACCTTCTGCATATCTGTCATTTTCAAATCCTTCCGCGGATGACTACTTGAGACTGGCCATCAGTCCTTTTTTGTCCCAGTAGGAGCGCACGCTGGAGATCAGGCCGTCGTCATTAACGGTGAACACCGAGATTCCCTCGAAGGTCAGTTCCCGCTCCTTCGAACGCAATTTGGCGACTCCGGTCCAGCGAATCGCCGCCTCGTTTCCGGCGACAAAGATGTCATCCTCGGTCAGGGCCATCTTCTCGAAGAAACTGGAAAGCGCGCGGAAGTAGTTCGTCGACTTGTCCTTCACCAGCATTGGCGGAGTTCCCACCGGATCCCAACTGAGGGCGTCATCGCTGAAGAGTTCCAGCAACTCGTCGACCTCCATGTTGCGCAGGCAGGAGAAGTACTGACCGGCGATTTCAGCGATTTCCTCATTGCTCAGTTTCTTGGGAGCTTCTGATTGTGGGGCCAGCGGTGGCTGATCTCCCAGGTATTGTTCCTTCAGAGCTTCGATCTCCGCATCATCCACGGGAGGTCCGACATGGGAGGGAGCGTACTCCTCGACATATTCGCGCAAGTCTTCTGGAAGATCGTCATAGGAATCAATGCGAGCGGCAGTGGTCTGCATAAACCCATCCCCCATACCTGCGAAGGCGGGCAGGGTTCCGTAACGGTTCATGACCATGACATCGGGATCGGTGGAGCCGTTGTACGCCTCATTGAACCAGACCTTGCCGATGGGAGTGTCCACCTCTCCATAGAGGGTCCAGTAGAAGAAGGTCCGATCTCCGGAACGCTGGGCATAGACCTTGTCATTGCTGACGGTGGCCAGGCCGTAGTGGCCATTCTGGTGCGGTCCACTCAACCCTTCGGTGTGGATCACCACATGACGATCCTTGAGTTCGAACTGGGCCTTGATGTAAGGATATTCACGAATGATGTGGCGGCCGTCATCTTCCTGGAGGATCTCATTCGTCTCCGGATCACGGTAGATGACGATGGTCCGGCAGATGGCTTCTGCGGAATCTTCGTCCTGCTGCACCAGGCGGTTGCTGACCAACGCCTCCACGGCGGCGATCACTTCACCCCCCGGTTGACGATACAGCTTGCCGACACTGTGGTAGTAAATCGGCGCACCCTCACCCACATCGAAAGANATGAACTGCTTGAANGTTTCNCGATCGAACCCGTGATCNGCATCGATGGCGGCGGTCTGTCCACCCAGTTTGACGGTTTCCATGACGTTCCTCCTGATTCCGGGCCTAGGCCCGCTGGTTGCGGTTGAAAATTCGGGGAAGGCAGTTGGCGATCGCACGGATCCAGCTTCCTTCCAGTTCCTCAAACAGACTCTGGTTGAGAGCGAAAACCTGTTTGGCTTCCTCGACGATGGCCTGGGAGCGGATCTCGTCCAACTCCAGCTGATTGAGACGGCTGCGGTACTCCTCCTTGAAGGCCTTGCCATCTTCAATCTGCTCGAACTCGAAGAAGCGCAAGCCGTCGGGTCCACTCAAACCGAGAGATCTGCGGGCAATCTTGGCGATGACCTGTCCCCCGGAGAGATCCCCCAGGTATCGGGTGTAACTGTGGGCCACCAGCAACTCGGGATCCTGCTCGCTCACCTCACGAATGCGGTCGATGTACTTTNTGCGCATGGGAGTCATGCGCACCTGCTCGCGCCAGTCNTCGCCGTAAAGGAATTGCATGTCCTGCTCGAGGACTTCCCTGCGGCGCANCTCTGCGAAGTAAACCTGNCCGACCACNGGATGATCCCTGTGGCGTTCCAGCTCGGNTTCCATCGCCTCGTANACGAGATACATCCCCGCCTGCATGTTGGCGAAACTTTCCATATCCATGACACCGCGAAGGATTCCTTTGACGAAGTTCGTCGATTCCGCCAGACGATGNGCNTGNGCGGTCTCCTTGCGAATCCGCTGGGCGAAGGGNAANGCTTCCANNGCNTCCGCTTTTTCACGANCCGCTTNTTTCTTNGGANTCTGCGGATCGATNCTCACCGTGACNGCTCCCTGCATGACCACGACAGGCTCNGTGTTGCTGTGTTCGTAATTCTTCATGGTGGATTCCTTCCCGGTTCCCNTTCCCATACCCCTTCATCAGNAATNACCNCNTCTCCGGACCGACCAATCCCATNAATCCAGTTCNTGNNCTGNTACGAAAAAAGCAGCCNCCGGAACNTGGGGTTCCGGAGGCTGCTTGTCGAAATTCNGTCTCANNNCGATCCGATCANCCGTTGCCNGTTCCNANGTAAACGAGCACTGCCGGAACNATCAGCCANAGAAGACCTTTGACCGTAAAAAAGATCAGACCGTAAACACCAAACTTTTTGACCAACCCTTGAACAGACATGGGGCTCCCTTCANTCAAAGCCTTTACNTCTACATCCGATTTCGNTCACATTTCGGACCGATTCAACAGACTTCGACAAAAAAAGGCCCGCGGGAGGTTTCTCCCGCGGGCCTTCTCCAGGTGACTCTGAAACTGTTACTGCATCATTCCCAAGCGGCAGAGCATCACTGACTGAACATTGACACAGCCGAAGAGATCACAGCCCCCGTCGAAGGTGGTGAGCTGGGCTTCCAGAAGGTCTGGGTCGTCGGTGGCCGCAGGTCCGTGGCAGCGGATCACGAAGTGAACCTCTGCCATGCTGGCATCGGTAAGACCATTACCACTGCGCACTTCTCCAGGAAGATAGCCTTCGATCAGTTCCGTTTCGAAACTGGCGCGCCCCTTGTTGTTGGCGATGAAGCCGATTCCGGACCAGAAGACGGAGCGTCCGTACACTCCGCTGTCGTCACCGTCGCAGGGACCATTACAGGCGAAGGGGTCGTTGTAAACGATGGCCCAGATGGTGTAGGCATATCCGGGAGTCAGTTGACGGGTTTTTCCGTTGACCTCGATACGGTCATCTTCGCGCTCGACACGCATGCGGGACTTTGGAATCAATGCCCCGAAGTTCTCCGGGTCTCGATCCATGAAGCGTGCACGGTCTTCATCCAGAATCACCGGTCCACCCAGTGACACCATTTGCTCATCGATACAGTCGTTCAGATCACAGCCCCCCATGAAGAGGGAAAGCTGATCCGCCCGCACCAGCGGATCTGTCGAAGCGGGCCCATGCCCCCTGACGACCAGTTGTACTTCCGCATTGCTCGCATCGGTCACGCCTGACCCGAGCAAAATTTCCCCTGCGGCTTCACCCTCAACGAGTATCGCCTCAAACTCGGCTTCTCCATCCTCATCTGCGACAAATCCCACGCCCGACCACAAGACAGTGGTACTCGCATGAAACAGATCATCATCCATGCTGCAACGACCGATACAGTCTGCTGGATTATTGTAAACGATGGCCCAAACCGTATAGGCATGCCCAGGCTGCAAACCCTCGGTTTCTGCCTCGATGTAAATTGCACCTTGGAATCTCTCCAGCTCGGCTTCCGAATCATCCAATACTTCACCCATGCTCTCGGGCAGCATCGATCGGAAAGGAACTTCATCGTCTCCGGCGAAACTCAGAGGGACGGCACCCAGCATCCATAACATGGCCATTGCGTAGATTTTCATCACATTCAACATCTCGACCCCCTTCCAGGGCAGGTTGTCAGGCCTTATGGAATTCATAATGGCCAGGAAAGAAAAATCCGAACCGTTCACCATACCGGACCGGAAATTCAGATTCATTGGGTTTATTTGGGGGTACCTGCCATGGCATCATAGAGCAACGAAGTGATCAGATTCCCGAAAGTAGGTCCCATTGAGCCGGAGTACCCCTCCTAGTCCATTCCTGCCCTTTCTGCTCGGAGGGTTGCTGGTGGCTCTGGCAACATGGCCGCGACCGCAGCCAAACCCACTTTCGGGAGCTGCCCTGACCGGGAGGATTCTGGAGATCGTCGACGCCCGATACGTCGAGAAGATTGATTCAGAAGAGCTTCTCAGTATCGGGATCAACCGAATGCTGGGCGAACTCGACCGAAACAGTGCCTACTTCCCTCCCCGCCAGGCGACAGAGTTTCAAAATGAAATGAATGGAACACTTTTTGGTATCGGGATCATCATGCAGATGACCGAAGACGGAATTCGTATCACCCACGTCCTGAAGGATGGTCCCGCAGATCAATCCGGATTGCCTGCAAAATCACGACTGATCTCCATCGATGGGGAAAACTGCGAAGATTGGTCCCTCTCAAAAATCTCATCCACCATTCAGGGAAAACAGGGCACCTCGGTCACCCTCAAAGTCCAAATCCTGAACGAAATCGTCACTTGTACACCGGTTCGAGATGAAGTCTTCATCCCGAGCCTGACAGAGAGTGCACTCTACTCAACTCCTGAGAATCAGAGTCTTGTCGGCTTGATTCGCTTACAGCAGTTTCAACCCGGAAGTACTGATGAAGTCCGGGAGGCTTTGAAAGCTCTTAAAGCAGAAGAACTTTCGGGTCTGATCATCGATCTTCGCAATAATCCCGGAGGTGTACTCGAAGAAGCAGTTCGCTTCTGCTCACTCTTTCTGGAAAAAGGGAAAGAGATCGTCAGCACCCGTAACCGACGGAAATCAGAAGAGACTGATCAGCGATCCTCCACCCAGTCTTCACTGGGAACGGGTCCATGGTTCAACCTTCCACTGGTGATTCTCATCGATGGCAACAGCGCCAGCGCATCCGAAACCGTTTCGGCGGCTCTGAGAGATCATCAACGCGCCGTGCTCGTAGGAGAAAAATCCTATGGCAAGTGGACTGTTCAGGGAGTCTTCCACCTCGATAGCAGTGAAACTCCAGCACTCCTTAAGCTTACGACCGATTCCTTCTTCCCCCCTCGTGGGAATCGGCTTCTGTACGACGACCGTGGGCTCCCCAATGGATTGGTCCCGGATCTGGAAACCCCGATCTCTGAAGAAGAAAGATATGCACTTTATGACGCCTGGAGTGACCGGTTTTACGTGCGTCTCGCCGATCTTCAGGTGAGTATGGACCCTTCGTCACGGACAGAAGCGGTTCCCCTCCCGAATGAGATCTCTGATCCGGCTTTGGAGGCCGCAGTGAAGCTTCTGGAAAATGGCGAACGCTACCAACAGTTGTTACAGGAACCTCCCTTGAGCGAACGGAGTCCACGGTGAAAATCCTCGCCATCGAAACGACCTGCGATGAAACCGCCGCGGCGGTCGTCGCTTCCGGGCCAGAAGTCCTTTCGGATATCGTTTATTCGCAGATTGAACAACATGAACCATACGGTGGAGTGGTTCCCGAAATCGCCAGTCGCAGCCATCTGGAGCAACTGACCTGTGTCATCGAAGACGCTTTGCAGAAAGCGGAACTCACTCCAAAAGATCTGGATGCCGTCGCTGTTGCCCACCGGCCGGGGCTCATTGGAGCACTGCTCGTCGGAGTCACCACTGCCAAAGCTCTGGCATGGTCTTGGAACCTTCCACTGATTGGGGTTCACCATCTGGAAGCCCATCTGGAAGCGGCTTTTCTTGCCGGGGAAGAGATTGCTCATCCGTACCTGGGAGTGGTGATCTCTGGTGGGCATACCGACATGCATCGAGTCGATGGTGAGGGCGAAACTCGCTGGCTTGGCGGAACCCGTGACGATGCTCTCGGTGAGGCCTTTGATAAAGTGGCGGCTGTGATGGGACTCGGCTACCCAGGAGGCCCTGTCGTTGAAAAGACGGCACTGAATGGTGACCCCAAAGGGGTCAAACTGCCTCGCACTCTCCTCGATGCAGACTCGCTGGATTTTTCCTTTTCAGGCATCAAGACTGCTGTCCTTTATAAATGGCGCGGCATGAATGCTATACACGAGCAGAAAGCTCCGGATGCCCCCTCTGAGGAAGATATGTGCGCCTCGTTCCAAGCCGCTGTCTTTGACGTGCTTGCAGAAAAAATCCGCAGGGCCTGTCGGCAGGAAGATTTGAGAACGGTCGTTCTTGGAGGCGGCGTCACCGCCAATAAAACTCTCCGTCAGGGATTGGCCGATCGGCTCGGTCCCGATTATCGACTCGTTTTTCCACCACCCCGATTTACCACTGACAATGCGGCCATGATCGGTGCACGCGCCCTGCGCCAATTCGCTCGTGGAGACATCGCAGATCTCGAATTGATGGCGCAGGCACAACCATGATGGATTACTCCCCTCTCGATCTCGACCATGACCGCGAAGATCGAACCGGTTTCCCCGAAGTGGTCTTCGGACAGGGAAAAACAGCGGATGAAATTCGCGCTGCCGTTAACGGGATCGCCGATCGATCCGGTAGAGCTCTGGCAACCCGGGTGGAGATCTCAGAAGGAGCCGCCATCGCGGCCTCCATTGAAAACGCCGAATGGCACCCACGCAGTCGTTGCATCGCCGTGGATCGCCAAAATACTCGCCTCGAAGGATCGGTCGCCATCGTCTGTGCAGGGACCAGCGACCTGCCCGTTGCCGAAGAAGCGGCACTGACCGCCAAACTTGCCGGAGCAGACACCCAGTTGATCGTCGATGTCGGGGTCGCCGGGCTACACCGGATTCTGGCTCATCGTGAAACCCTGCAAAGCTGCTATGCCATCGTCGTCGTCGCTGGCATGGAGGGTGCTTTACCATCCGTTGTCGCAGGCCTCGTCAGCGTGCCAGTGATCGCCGTGCCGACAAGTATCGGCTACGGGGCTTCCTTTTCTGGAGTCACCGCCCTTCTGGGAATGCTCAACTCATGTTCACCGGGAATTTCTGTGGTCAATATCGACAACGGGTTTGGGGCAGGCCTGATCGCTTCGCGAATCAATCGCCTCGCCTGTCATGGAAACAATGCCGATCAAGGAAACTCCGGGAATTCAGCAGATGACTTGCCGACGCTCCCGCAGGATGAGAAACAGGGGAATCAGGGAACCCGCGACCTTGAAGGGGAAACAAGCCGATGAAGATGCCCGTCGAGAAATGCCATGTGGATGAATACCCGGTTCTGCGTCAGGTAGATCTTGGCGAAGGCTGGTTCCGACTCGACATCGAAGCCCCTGAGATTGCCCGTGCTACCCGGGCAGGACAATTTGTCCAGGTACGCGTCGGCCCCGGAGATGATCCTCTGATCCGGAGGCCCTTCAGTGTTTACGATGTCGGTCCCGAACCTGGAGAAAATGCCACAGAAGTTCGACTGCTGATCCAGAAAGTCGGACCAGGAACTCGCGGAATCGCGCAACTCAATGCTGGAGACACCGTCCGACTGATGGGCCCTCTGGGAAATCCAATGCCGATTCCCGAAATCGCTGACAACGGCGCGCTCATCTTGGTTGGAGGAGGCATCGGCGTGGCTCCCCTTTACCTGTATTGTCGGGAGCGCCGTAGCGAAAACTCTTCCCTCCCTCTAAAAGTTCTGTTGGGAGCTCGCAGAAAATCGCTGTTGATTGGTCACCAAGGATTCCTCGACCTCGGCGTGGATACCGGACTCGCCACCGACGATGGCAGTGCCGGTCACCATGGCAATGTCATCGAACTGCTGGAACAGGAAATGGAACAACTCGGCCCCGACGCGGAGATTGCTGGAATCGGCTGCGGCCCTCACGGCATGAACGTCGCCCTGCGGGATATCGCGGTCGAGAAAAATTTGAAGTTCTGGATCTCTTTGGAAAACTACATGCCCTGTGGATTCGGAGCGTGTTTCGGGTGCGTCATCGCTGGCCCAGAAGATGGTCCGCTGCGCTATCGCAGGGTCTGTGTGGAAGGCCCGTGCTTCTCCGTTGAAGAACTCCCCGCCCACTTCTAGCCGTAACAATTCGTGACACAGTGCTTTTCCGAGGTCCATCCTCTCCTTTGTCGCCGAGAAGACCTCGCCAATCATCCACCCTTCCCCCCCATTTGGCCGTCACAATTCATGACCGTGGACTCAGATCACTCAAATCTGGACGAACAAGGCGGGATCTCTCACGGGAAAGCGGCTATTTTCTAGCCTTATAATTTGGGTTTGCCGTTCTTCTGGAAGTCGAAGCCCATTTTCGCTAAGGTATGTCCGGTGACGACGGTTTGAATCAAACCTGATTCCCGCAATATGAGAAATCAAACTCCGGAGGGGCTCAGCCCCCTCGATCCTGATGTGCCGAGAGAGTTCGCTCTCTCGGCGTTTTTTTTTACCCCAAATTTGTCACACCCCAAAAGCACTCAGCGCAAACGGACCGGATCTACTTTGATTTCGGCCTCAGACTTTTCTTTTTCGGCCGGTCTGGCACTGCCAGTGCTCGCCGAGGAAGCTTGCGACCATCGTTCCATATCTGCGGCTTCTTTGGGAATCCCGGCAGAGAGAACCACCCTTCCCGTGTCCGTGACGAGCACCATGTCTTCGACACGAATTCCGAGATTTTCCTCGGCGATGTAGACCCCCGGCTCGACCGTGATCACCATCCCTGGAACCAAAGGTCTCCGGGGCCCCACATCGTGAACATCCATTCCCACGTGATGACTGGTCCCATGGGGAAAATACTCCGATAGCCCCGCTTCACGAATCACTGCTCGCGCCGCTGCATCGATATCTCGAAAGGTCGCACCAGGACGTACTGCCGCAATCCCTGCTCGCTGAGCCCGCAAGACCACGTCATAAACTTGTCGCTGACGATTCTTCCAATTTCCCGAAACTGGAACAGTTCTCGTAATGTCTGCGGTGTATGCCCCACTGCGAGCACCCACATCCATCAACAACACCCCATCGCGGTCTAATGAAGTATTGTTCTCTTGCCAATGCAAAATACAACTTTGCGGGCCGCTTCCTACAATCGAAGGAAAACCTGGAGCGGGAGATCCTTGTGCGCGAAAACGAGCCTCGATGGCCGCTTCGATTTCAAACTCATACTGTGCAAGAGAAGCCATAGCAGCACCCGCCATCAGTCCCTGATGCGTTCGATCGATGGCCCTTTTCAACTGACCGACTTCCCATTCACTTTTCACCTGCCGATGATGATGAAGACACTCTGCAGCAGAGGCCCATTCCACTGTTTCAGGGATGAGACGACGCCATGAGGAATTTTGAGAGGACTCTTTCTCTGCCAGGTAGATCTTCTGAAGAGATTCTTTTCGAATCAGCAGCCACTCGCTTAATTCTTCGAGAGGAACAATCCGATCGATCCCGGTCTTTCTGCGTGCTTCCAAACTCGGAGCGTCCCGCGGCCCGTGCCAAAGCTCAAAGGCGGGATCTTTGGCAGGTAGAAAAAGAGTCGACTCGTTAACTCCTGATACCTTTTGAAGAATGAGCACTCCATCCCATGAGCGCAATCCCGTGAGGTACTCGTAATCCCGGATCACTTCCTCTCCCTCAGATCCACCAGCGAAGACGATCAGGAGCTCCGCTTTTTCCTCTAGCGCAATCCGAGAGCGTCTTTGCTGAAGCTCAGAAGCGGGAGGAATGGGTTCTGAGGCGCTCACTGAAAAGGTCAGCAGAACGCAGAGAATCAACCAGAAAGTCCTCATTCGCCCCCTTCTCCATGAGCACAGTGATCGATATGGGCAGCGAGAATGAAATCTGATTCGGTGAGAGCATCGATTTTATGAGTCCAGATACAAACGTTGACCCAACCCCAACTGAATGAGATATCCGGGTGATGACCCTGCTCTTCCGCCACCTCAGCAATCCGGTTTACAAAATCGAGAGCCTCTAGAAAGTTTGCGAAACTCCAGCGCCTCTGAAGATGATGTTCCTTCACGACCTCCCATTCAGAGGTCTTCCTGGACCATTCGCTGAGATCCTCACCTCGAAGTGCAGGCATATCCCCCCTGCAAGCTTTACAACTTCTCTCGATCAACGGGCGATCTGATTCTTCATTCATTTCTGGTAACTCCTTTGGGTTCAATTCTCTTGCACCTTGAAGGATAGACAACGTGGTTTCCACCCTGAAGCACGATGACATCTGACAGCTTTGACAGGTAAGTCATAAACCTCATATCCGCATTGATTTACGTAAACATTGAGGCTAAAAACGGCCACTCTGGCCTCATGAAAAGGCTGAATATGGCCATGAAATTAAACATCCTTAACGTAAGTCCTTTGAAATGAACTCATCTCAAGTTGGCATGATCATTGCATTACAAAGTTCGCCTATGCGTTTATTCAACGTGGCGGTGTACTAAAGTCCCCCACTAGGGACGCTGGAACACCAGAAGGACTATTCGAATTTCTGACTATCCAGCGCGCGACCTATTATGCGCGATGACCCCGGCTCTTCCGCAACTGGTGGGAGGACAGGGATGGCTTCCCCTCAATGAGGAAAGCCGGGGTTTTATTCTTTTCTTTAGACCGCCGCCTTTCTTTAGACCGACGCCTTCCGGGTATCCACCCACTTTCCTGACCCAGAAACCCATATCTAGATCCTGGCCGCTTGTCGGCGTAGGCTGGAATCGTAACTTCGCTCCCAAGGTCAACTGATCCGAACGGGAACAAATGTCGAACCATCTGGAAACTCCGACACTGGTTCTCAATCGTTCTTGGCTACCAACACATACGCTTCCCGCAAAACTCGCGATCGGACTTGTCGCACGAGGAGCAGCTCGAATCATCGACCCTCAAACTTATGAAGCTCACGATCTCCATTCATGGCACGACCTTTCCAACTCACGACCTCATCAAGATCAACACTGGATTCGTTCGGAATCCCTCTGTCTCGCCCCCCTCGAAATCATCGTCCTGACGAGTTACTCCGGAGTCGGCGATCGCCAGGTCACCTTTTCGAGGCTCAATCTCTACCGTCGTGACAAAAACACCTGCCAGTACTGCGGGGTTCGACCGGGAACCCGAGAGTTAACGATCGACCACGTGATGCCACGGAGTCGTGGAGGAAATCTCAGCTGGGAAAATTGTGTTCTCGCCTGCGTTTCGTGTAACAAACGCAAAGCGGATAAAACTCCTGAAGAAGCATCGATGCCTCTAAAGAAGAAGCCGACGAAACCCCGTTGGTCACAAATCCGGAAGCTGCCGTTACAGCCCATCTGGTCTTCATGGGAAAAGTTCGTCAGTGACGCATACTGGCAGAAGGAACTGCTCGATTGATCGGCGAAGGGAGGCGATCCAGATTTCAGCGATCCAGATTTCAGCAACCCAGACTTCAGTCATCCAGAGCTTAGCTCTCAGAGTTTACGGCCACTTGTGCACAGTAGATTCGACCGTGGGGCTTGACCCTCAATCGACCCACCAAGGAACTGAGTTGCGATAGTTTGCGAATCTCACCACTTTCAAGAAGCACCGGAAGGTCTCCCCCTTTGCTCAATGCAGGAGGAGGGGAAACCACATCCGCCAGTGGGTCTTTCTGCGGTTCATGCTCCCTGATTTCTCGAACTCTGCCAGCAAGACGATCTGCGACCTCTGCCGTATCTTGCCCTTCGACGACTTCCGGGAGAGGTCGGTGTTGTTGGCGACGAATAATCTTGCGGGCAGCAGAGTGGCCAGGATGAGCGCTGTCCATGTCCGCTTCCCGTAACATGTGAAGGACTTTGATGTCGTCCCACCGCAAGTACTCTTCAGGCTCTTCGGGATAACGTCTTTGCTCCAGAGTTCGCACCAGAAAATCGACCAAATGAAGATCCAGAATGCGGCGGGTCCGATGGAAATAAACCTGAGTGAACATCGAAAACCTTGCCCACTGCAAACCTTCTGCAGCCAGCAATCCTCCATGCTCAATCCCCAATTGAACGCCCTGAGCGGTTTCCAGAGGACGTAATGTGTGCTGGATTCTCGGTAAGTCAAAAGCTCCGTACTCGACACCGACATGATGCGCATCCCGAAGAAGATAATCCATTCTGTCCGAACCGAATTCACCACACACCAGAGAACGTACAAATCGAAGGTGACTGGGAAGGTCCTCGCGAGCAGGATCCATCACATGGAGGATGGACTGCCAAACGTCTTCTCCCAATGCTTTGAGCGATCGGCTGATTTCCGGATGCTCCAAAAGAGTGAGAGACATTTCCTCATGCATACCACGCGGTAAGAGTCTCTCAGTCACATGTGAAAACGGCGGG
>NZJA01000117.1 GCA_002691835.1 Planctomycetota bacterium | reverse complement strand
GAGATTGATGGAAAAAGAGTTTCTTCGCCGAAAAGGTGGCGGGGAGTTCTTCTGTGAGGGGGATCGATGAATGATTGATTCCCCTTTCACCCCGGTGTCATGGATGTAGGAAAAGTCTTTAAAGGGAAGGCCAAGGGATGAAATACACCCAACGTGGTCTTCCTCCGGTTGACTCCATTTGATGCCGTTCAACTCGTTGCTGTTTGCGGAGACCTCTCATCACTCTGCGGCTGTGTTCCTTGTTGCAACCGATGGCCGCAGCTACATCGTCAGAGTGCCAATGCTTTCCATTGCTTTGGCTGAGTAGCTGGTAAGCCTCCTGTTCATACTTTTGCTGTTGCTTAGGCAAAAGGTCACTGCTTTTTCCGGTCTTAACCTTTCATCTAGGCCTCCAAGCGACCGCTTGTATTTGCGCATTTGCACAAAAAAGTATTAGCGGACTAATGCAATAAATACTCGATCATGCTTATGCCGATTAATTTGAAAGTGAACCAATGTCAGTCAGGAGCTTGAGATGTTTGACGATCCAGCTGGTTTTGCATTGTGGGTAAACGATGCATCAGACTTTGATCTGAGTAGCACCTACCAAGAATGGTGCGCTGGAGACTTTGACTTGCTTGTAGGGGATCAAATCTTACTTATTAACAAATGCAAGGACAAGGGCATCAAACTTTTTACTCTGAAATAGCTATGCGTCAGGCTATTGTTTCTCCTGAAATCGATCGCTCAACTTCACCTCAGGTTGGTAGTTTTTGAATGATCTACAGCAGTAACCACCGCCGCCACATCAAAAAGACAGCTATCGTTAGATGAACGGCTGATAGCTGCCATTGCTAAAAGGCTTAAATATTGCCGCCTTAACTTTCTAGGATTGAATAAAGTCTCTACTCTGCTGACCATGTAGAAACCTCTGCTGTCTCAAGCATGACGCCATGGCTTGCAATCCAATCTGCGTACTTAGCCATGAACTTCTCTGCGGCCCCCTCGGGATGCTGGTGAACAATCAAAACTTGACTGGGATCTGATTGACTCACACCACGAAACAACGGCTGAATACCAAATTCTGAGTGGCGTTCTAGTGTTAGCTCAGAATCAAACTCTTTGACCCATTCGCTGAATGGAACATTAATCTTAACCTTGATTGTGCTTGTAGTTGTCATGTTAATGCAGATGGGTGTGTTCCTTCTTTCGACTCAAGCTTAGATCAAATCTGCATTCTGTCTAATAACTCAATCTCAATGTTGCATCTGTCTCCTCATGAATTGTTCGTATGATCCGTTGCTGAAAGCTCCCCAAGCATTTCATCCTTGAGCCTCATAGATCTGTCTAGCTGCTCGCATATTTATATTTGTACGCGGGTCAAAGAGCTGTTCGTTGTGATCTAAAGCGAACCGACCAGGGTTCCCATGCTGCCGATAACTCAGGCTTGATGTTCCCCTGGGTTTGCTAAGAGAAGCAGGCCAGGTGGTGTGATTCTCTTCCCTGGTCCCGAGTTATTGGTGTCAGCTCGAAGGCGACACGTGACTGGGCAGCATCCTGTCTACGCAGAAAGGGCATCAACGAGAGGACCATCTGCAAGCTGTTTGGTCACAGTCCCTCAAAGACATCGATCAATGGTGTCTATGGCTCGGGGGATCTTGAGACGATGAGGAGGGCGTTGGACCAGTTGGGATCAGTCATGACAGAAGACAAGAAAAAGCCACAAGCGAGGGGGCAAGTGGCTGCGAACGCATCATCGAACTGTCAAGTGCCATCCAATAAGTCAGTTGGATGGAATGAATATCGAATAAAAAGCCTTCCTCCATCAACAACTCACTCAGTCAAATCAACTAGAGCCCGCTCTCCAAACCCAAAAAGCACTGTTGAGGGGTTCTCTTTTGTCGAGACGGTGTTGCCAATGAGAGGGTTGACTGGACCAGTCAATGAATGAATCAAGAGGGGAGAGCTGATCCCAGCGCAAGCAACAGCACGTAAGCGGCTGAGAATGGCAATACAAATGCGCGTCGTATTGCTTTAAATGATTTCACTTTGCTAATGAGCCCATAGCAATAAAAACCGCCATGAATGGGGGGAGCGAATTAGATCTGAATCTCTCCACGATTTACAAAACAGGATGACAAATGAATCGAATCAATGAGCAATTCATACAATCGTGGAATCGTGAGCGGTTGAATTCGCAATATGTTCATTTCACGTACATGCCTAGTAAAAAATAAACATACTGCTGGTGGTGCCCAGCTCATACTGCATGACTAATTCAAGCTTGCAGCTATGGGTGCAATTGAGCTACTTTCTGGATTGGCGGGTTCAAGTTTAATTTTCTGGGTCGTCATAGGAGCCGTTGCGCACGCAAGGTGGATTCAAGATTTGCTAAACAATGAATCATCCAAAATCGATACTCAAAATCTAGCGATAGAGCAACACGGATACGTCTCTGTTAAGCCATCGAATGGAAAATTTTATGCCAAACGTGGTTTTGTCTTTGGTTATTGGGATCGTGAGCCTAAGCCAAATGAATTAGCGATTGAAGTTCGGGATAGCCCGAAAATCTTTGATCTAGCTGGCATTAATCTGATTGTATTCACCTCTGTTTTTGTTTTAATTGTAGTGTCAAAAGGTCTCTTCAGCATTGCGGGAATGGGTTGATATTGTGCTGTGAAGGTGGGTATTGGCAAAAAAGTTGAAACGTTTGAGGATGATTGGGCCTGTTCCGGATTTCTTCTCCTATCTCGCGCCATTCGCCACTCTCTTCGTCGGCATGCTTTTACTGCTATGGCGGATTGAGAAAGGTGCCACATTTTCAGATCGCCCCTTTTCTGATCGTGATGTTTGCTTTATCGCCTAAGGGATCAACGACTGAACTCGCTGTTTCAGGTCTCAAACGTCGATGTCGGGTGAATCTCTTGGGGCAGTGGAAATGCAATAACGCAGGTCTTGCGGTCATTGGATCGATTGCTTTGAACCACTGACTTCGAGGAGGTTTAGGTAATTATTCCTACAAAAAAAATCGTGAGGCTGCGTGACAGTCTCCGCATCCAAGGAGGTGGTCCTTGGTGATGCGTCGCAGAAGAGGGTGGTCTGGGAAGCCGCCCTTTTTTTTGAGCAGCACAACAGCGCCAATTGCTCGGGGAGGAACCCGCTGAAAACGCTGGCGTTCGCTTAGGCGTTTGCCAGGTTTGCGAAGGCCGACATGACCATGATCGCGATGATCACAGTGCCACCAAAGAAAGCGATATTTGGGGAGTGGTTCATCTGCAGATCGCGAGCAAGCGGACGCTAGCCAACTGGCTTTACAAACCGTTACCAGGGTATTAAGTTAATTGAAGCGACCTTTGAGCAGGATCCGCAAAGGAAAGGCCTCCGCGCAAGGGGGCCTTTTTCATGGCGAGCCGTATACAGGCGATACCTGTGTGCGGTGATGCCGTTGAGCCATAAAAAAGAACGGACGCCCGCCCCTGCAGCCGACCGTTCAACATAGGATGCCTCCCAACATCCTGACCCTCGCCAATACAAGCGTGTGAGTGCGTCTCTGTCCCTAGTGATACATACTCATCTTCGTTCAAGGGCATAAAAAACAGAGGGGTTTAATCCTCTGTCTTGGTGGTGTGAGTTTGAACCACTGCTCCCCAGCGTTGGCTCACTTTCAAGATGGCTCGGGTGATTGTTCGCTGACCTTGAACCCGCAGTTAGACGCAATCCCGCAAATCTTTAACGACGGTTTGACGGTCATAAAAATGGGAGGGTGCTAACTCCTCCCAAGGTGTCTTGCTTTCGACGTCTCAATTTTCACTTGTTTAGAACGCATTGCGCCTGAGTGAAGGCTGAGAGGGTCTTGCCAAATATGACTCGGCAGATGGATTCAGCATTGAATCAACGGATGACCTGAGCAATTGGCAAAATTCCACCGCAAGTTTTCGGCTCATGATGCAGTTGTGAGTTGATCGATTTGGCATGGGTCACAACGTCATCGAGCATCGCATCGCTCATTGCTGCGTTGTGGGGGGCGGGCCTGCCGGACTGATGTTTGGTCTTTTGCTGGCTCGACAGGGGATCAAGGTCACGGTGTTGGAGTCGCAGCTCGACTTCGATCGAGATTTTCGTGGAGACACGATTCACCCCGCGATTCTTGAGGCCCTCGATCAGATCGGCCTGGCTGATCGTGTTCTTGAGATTCCACATGGCCGAATGGAGTTGGCCCAGCTGTGTTCTGAGGGAATCGTTACCAATTTGGCCGATTTTCGTCGCCTGAACACGCGCTACCCGTTTGTCGCGGTGCTTCCGCAAGTTGAGTTTCTTCAATGCATCGCTGGGGAGGCCAGCCGCTATTCCGGTTTCGAGCTGGTCATGGGGGCTCGGGTCGAGGAACTCATTCAGGAGAGAGGCTCCACTCATGGAGTGCGCTACAGGGATCGGCAGCATGCACTGCATGAGGTTCGTGCCACTCTCACGGTGGGAGCAGATGGACGATTTTCCAAGGTTCGCAGTCTCTGCGGTGCTGAATTGCAGAGCACCTCACCACCGATGGATGTGCTTTGGTTTCGTGTGCCTCGCAGGTCAGACGATCCCCATGATCAGTTCCGCTTCCATGTTGGCGGAGGGCATTTGGTTGTGCTTCTGGAACGTGCCCAGGAGTGGCAGGTGGGTTATGTGCTCTTAAAAGGACAGTTCGCGGCCACCAAGGCCGCTGGGCTTGACGCCTTCCGCACGGATCTGAGTCGCCACGTGCCCTGGCTTGCAGATCGGGTGCATGTGCTGCAGACCTGGAAACAGATTGTGGTTTTATCCGTTGAATCCAGTTTCGTGAAGACGTGGCATCAGCCAGGGCTTCTGCTGATCGGCGATGCTGCCCATGTGATGTCTCCAATCGGAGGGGTAGGAATCAATGTGGCGATTCAGGATGCGATCTCGGCTGCAAATCTGCTGACAGAACCGCTGAGACGGGAATCCATCGGTTTAGATCAGTTGGCGACTGTGCAATTGCAGCGGGAGGGGCCCGTTCACACGATTCAGGGGTTCCAGACCATGGTTCAGAACCGCATCATTAAGAGCGCTCTCAACGGTGCCGAACCCTTCAGGTTGCCTTTGCTGCTTCGCATCTTGCTCAAATTCCCAGTTGTGCGGAATGTGCCAGCGCGAATGATCGCCTTTGGAAGCAGGCCATCAAGAATTGCCGAAAACTTGATTCACGACCACTGCACGGTTGAGCCATCCACAAACAGCTCAGCCACGATGCGGCCATAGCGGCGGTCTGCCGTGATGCGTCTGATGGCTTATCCGGTGTTGCTGCGACAGGTGTCGCCGCCGTAGCAGGAGGCAATCAAAACAGAGGCAAGGGAGGCGATGACATTTGACTTGTAAGCACCATATTTAGTACTTCCTCATCACCTTCAGGCACCATATTTAGCGTTTGCCGAATAGTTCTTCCCAGGTGATTAATTCTGGTTGCTGTTTGGTTGTTTTGGACATGTTGGGTCTTGAAGCTGAGTGTCCCCTCTCGGTGGGCAATGTTTTTCGATTCATTGAAAAAAACAGTTATCTGTTCTCGCGCAGTGGGCTCTTTGTCAAGCTCTTTGGCGTAATCCATTATTAACACAATCGCTAGGTCAAACATCGATCGCGTTGGGGTTACCGCCTACAAGTTCATCCAGAGGCTCTTTGAGTGAAAACGCGACGACAAGCAAAACACCACTGAAGCGTTGAATGATCTGATGATTGCTGGATACCAAGATCCATGGAGGCAGGCTCAGTGGTTCCATTAGGGGCAGAACCTGACCAACACTTGCAAGCTCTGGGCACCTACTGGGCAAGCTTGAGGCGAGTCAGGTCAATCCAATGAGCAAGACAACAAGTCGAAGAAAGGCTTGGCTGTGGGTTGGATGCGGACTCTTTGGTGCTGCAACTGGTCAAACAGGACAGTGGTACTGGTTAATAGGTGCTTCGGTTTGTGCATTCCTTGCAATGAAGAGCGGCTGAATGCAAAAGCTGCGCCACCCGCAAAAGAAAGTCGCATTGCAAGAGTGAATCGCAAGCAGCCGCATTTAGATGCAGTACTGATAGGCGTTGTTGCACTGGTTGCTGCTTCTTTTCTGCTCCCAATGATCAAATCTCTCAATAATGACAATATCGATTCGCTGAGCGCTGGCACTCTTGGCGGCGCCATTGGGTTGGTAGTCGGTTACGAGATAGGTCGTATTAAACAATGAACTCAGGCAAAAGGGCCTTGCTCAGTGGAATTTCTGAGGGATGATTGAATCGTGAGGAGGGCTTCTTCACGGAGTGGAAACTAGGCAACACTCCTAACAAGAAGCCACGAACCCCTGCCTTCGGCGGGGTTGTCTTTGTTTGTGGCGTTTACAGTCGTCCCTGTGCTGGCCGGTGGTCGCGATTAGCAGTTGCTACGGCGGCGATACATACCCAGGTCTATTGGCGATACGCCAATCAGTGGCCATGGACTAGATGACTCATAACCACAACAATGATCCGCAGCACATTCACTGGCATTGCATCAGCTGCTGCGCTCTTCGCAGTTAGTGAGCCATTTGATCCGCCAGTCGCTATGGCTGATAGCACCAAGGCCTATTGCACCCTGGCTTGGCATGAAGAGACCGTCAAAAGAATGCACATGGCTGTGCCAATGATCGAGGGCTCTTGCACCTTCAGTCAGTACCAAGGAAACGTTTACGTGGACGACTTCAACTATTACAAGTTCGCCTTCCCAGCTGCTGAGCAGGGCAAGACCTACCAGCGCGATAACAAGTCAGAGCGCATCTCCTTCACGCGAGACGGTCAATACACCCTGAACGTGTTCTGGCAGAAGCCAGCCCGTGAGCCCGGAGGTTATTGATCATTGCTAATTAATGCCTATGCCTGTTGGCCGTGTAGTCCAGCAAAGGCTTAATCAGCGTTCTTTCAGCATCACATCAATGGCAACCAAACAAAAAATCCGCGCTGTTTTCGCTGATCCACAAGTCGACGGCATGGAGGTGCTTTATCAATGCATCGGGGAGCTTCTGAAGGATGGTGCCGAATTCGACAAGGCCTATTCGTTGGTCATCGCTGCAGGCGATACACCAGCCAATACCTGGATCAGGTTTTGTGTGCAATGCGCTACACGGTTTGATGATCCACCAGAGGAATCGGAATTTCTTGCGGTGTTAGAAGAGTTCTGCCGTCAATACGCTGAAGCTTGATTCGATCTGATGTCAACAACCATTCAGTTCACCCGATCCGTCGACCAATCTCACCCAGCTTTGCTGCATCACAAGGTTAAGAGCAGTCAACCTACGTTTCAAGTAATCCTCTAAACTAGAGTAAGTCTTTAACTTTTCATGCCATGTCATCAGCTTGCTTCAGGTCATTACTTTTGAGAAAATATATCCAATCACAATAACCGAAGAGAGATAGGCGAAAAACAAAATAGTAAACATTGGTGTATTGATATTCAGCAACTTAAGGATAGCTGGGTCATGGAGCGCNAAAGGTGTTGGACTATCTTCAATTAAGTNTGGAGAAATACCAAGCAAATAACGAATCATTCCTCTTGNGTCGATCAGCTTTACTGGTTGGTGGCGAAAGAAGCTTGATTTTTTGTTGTTGCTTACGGTGCCGCTTCTAAGCCTTTACCTTGATCCAGGATGGGGTCGATTATCCACCTTCATCTTCGGACCAGNTATTCACTCGCTCCGCTTCGAGTGGGTTTTTGTATTGCAGACTCAGTCGTCTAACTAAAACAATTCCAATNATCTTGTCTAGGCGGCAGTCCACCTCTCAACTCTTATCCGTCGTCACCACCATCAAGACCCATGGCTTTGAGTCTGAGGCCTATGCGGTCGTTTTCTTCAATGGCTTTATTTGATCCCTTTGTCGCTCCATCCACGGCAATTTTGCCACCGGTCTTGAACACCAGCTCTTCGCACATGTCATCAAAGACATCTGCTGCTTCTGGATGCCGCTTGAAATAGTCCGCAAGCCATCGGTTGACCTCGNCCGGCAACTCGACATCACCGATCAGTCTNTTATCAAGCACGGCTCTGGCAAACGAGACTGATGGCTCCTCTTCTGGCGNCTCAGCCTCAGCGATCACCCTGACCTTCAGTTCAAAGGCCTTGTCAATCTCCCAGAAGTCAACACCTGGGTAAGCATCTTCCAAAAATGAGGCTTCGAGTTTCATCGCTCTACTTTCGGCGCTTAGTGGGCTTTTTAGGGATGAATAGATAGACACAGGTCTTACCAAACAAGACCGATGCCTTCAAAGCACATTCTGCCGCTTGGCCTCGCGAGGCTAAGAGATGAGCTGTGTCAGGAGAGCTGCGGAANCCAATCCCCCGAAGAACAGGACGGTAGGGACCAAAGCTGGCCAAGCTGCTATTTGAGTCTGATCTGACANCAGTTCTTGGGGTAATTGGTTTNATNAAGGTAAATGGTTCGGCNATCGCGGCGTGGGACTATCTGATCGTGCGTGGGTCTTATTGGTTGGGGTGACGCGTCTTTGAGTTCTGCCGCCTCTGTTGGCAGCTCATTGAGCGGTTGGAGGATCGCGAGGACATTCGGCTCTTGGGGAAGGGCAACAANCCCCGCACCATCCGCGTCAGCTTCGCAACGCTGGAGCTATTCGAGTGGTTGGGCTGCACCGGTGTCGCAGTGCCCACGCCACCCATGCGATCAGAAGAGGTGTCGATGTCTTCACGTTTCAAGCAACCCTCGAAGAGTTCATCTGCGACGACATGGTCATGACGTTGCTGCTGAGCTTGGCCACAGTTCTTCTTTGCGGCTGGGTTAATGCCCAGTTCTGTCGTAAGTAGAGTTGCGATAAATTGAGCCAAACAGATATGAGACATGGCATGTCTATGAAGCGCCTATGTGCATTGGGCACAATCGCTTTAGCCATAGCTGCTTGCAGTCCTGACAAGAAAATTGATCCTTCCGCAACGTCAGTCAAGCCAGTCATTCAGGAAGTTTTCAAAAGCTCTCAAACGCTGAATGGAACTCCTATCAAGTACCCAGATGGTAAGCCTGAGTTGCGTCTTTACCGTGTTGAAATTCCTGCTGGTGGAACAATTCCCCTTCATACGCATTCCGCGCCCATGATGGTTTATGTGCAAGGTGTCGAGTCTGGTTCTTTGCTCAATACCCGGGTAAAGCCAGATGGAAGTGAGATTAAAACTGTTTTTAAGCCAGGTGAGGCTTTTGTGGAAGGTGCTAATGAGCCACACTTTGTTGAGAATGTAGGCGAAAAGCCAACGGTTATTTGGGTCACAGTTGCTTCTGTTGAAGGTATGCCTACGACACAGTTCATTGANTAATCAAAGCTGATTATTGCTGGATTGAGAGCACTAGAGCAGCAATTAGATAAATAAGATTAGTNGATTAAGAGGGCAGCGATGGAGATTTCATCCCTGCTTGATTGGGGTGTTTNCTGAATGGCAAATTCTTTTAGCAGTCGTCTTCTATTGATGANGCTGATGGATACAAGTCTTGGCTTGTACTCGTGATTGAAGAGCTTGGAATGGATGCCGTTACAGAGGTCGAATCTGAGTGGATGGTGGATTTTGGTGATGTTATTGGTTGAATTGAAGAGGGGCAGGCTGATGGCGTGGCAGCTGGGCGTGAGCTTCTACTCCTTTGGGGGGNATAGAGCAGCCGAGCAGCCATGACTCACCATGTTGATCGCCTTAAAAATGGTCTTTGTTTAGTGACTCTTTTGCCAGTCATGGCTATAAAAAAGGTCTGCATTGGGCTGATGATGAAAAGAGCGACTCTTCTTGCTTTTCTTGCTGCTTCATTTGGTTTTGTACCTGTAGCTCACGCCGAATCAGCTAAGAGTCTTCTGAATACCCTGCCTTCGTCTTTACAGAAAAACTCTCAAACCATATTTAGTGCCAATACGGTTGGACAACTTTCGCTCAATAGTCAATATAAGAAAACAACGTTAGAGAGCCTTTTGTCGATGATTCGTGCCGACCTTACAAAAGCAGGATATTGCGAAGAACCTATTCGAACTAATGTAACCCGTGGAACATTTTCGGCCACATGGGCCCCTCCAAAAGGAACAANCGTAGATGGCACACCAAAAGGAAANTATGCAGTGCTTGCAACTCAAGCTGTAATGCTTGATCCCTCAACAATCAATCTAAATACTAGTTTTCGGGATGTACTCGCTGGAGATCAAGCTGTCACCACAAGCTGTTATCAGGATGCATCCAAGAAAACAGGCAATCCAAGTAAAGAGTCCAATACTCCTGCCAAGACNGCACCATCCAAGCCTTCTATTAATATCAAGCTTTTTTGATTTTTTAAGAGGTTGATATGATTCCAATCAATNTCAACCTCNCAGTTCGAATATCTANTGACATGTCCACGAGTGGGGATTTTGTTGAAAGTGGGGGGTCGCTTCANNAGTCGTCGCCTATTNATNANATTCAGGCTCTTTGTTGATTNCATCGTGCCAGTTGTCTTCGGGAAGCACAAAAATCAACAGGGAGACCACTGCCTTGTGTATTAATCAANGGTTAATCGTTTAGGANCTTTTCTCATCCTGTAAGTATGACATAGGTGAACTATCAAGGATATAATAATCAGTCTTCCTTCTTTCACCAGAACTAGTAGATTGTAGCTATCCAATCAATTCACATACCAGTTATTAGCTGTGCTCGGCAGATTTTTAGTGACTTTGGCTTTCTCGGCAGGAGTCATTTCAGACCAAAGCTTATAGGTGCAATCCAGTGCACCTCGGTCCTTCAGTGCTTCTTGATAGCAAGCTGATAGCTCTGCAAACTCTTTCGCACGTACGACAGGAACGGTCATGCGGTTTGTCCAATAGCCACTCATGTCTTAAAAGCCAGCGCTATCAATAGTTATAGCAACTAGGAAGAATTTGGGTCACAAGGTCGGTATTGACCTATCGGATCGCACCGTAGTCCACATCAGCCATTTGACAGAGGTTGTGGATGCTGGGATCCGTGACCCATCCACCAATCCCGGTCTTGAGCCTCGTCCGCCAGATCGTCGTATCTCACGATCACCCTCATCCGCGGTCTAGGTGCTTAGACCTGTCACCACTGTGGTGGAAGAATCCATGTCATCGTCTGAACCGCAGCGAGCACAATCAGCTGTCTCCATGAAGAACCCAGCGATCTTGCTCTCAACCTCAACATTTGCATTCACGGACTGCGCCAATCGTTTCGCCGTTTGCCCTAAGCATTGCTTTCAGAAATTAAGTTAATCCCCTACTGCCTCCGGCTAATGGCCGACGATAGCGGCCTGCAAGGGCTGCTTCAATCAACATTAGAAGTGTTCTGTATTTTAAGAAATGATGTTCTGGAACCCCATGATTGCTCTCAACGGCTTCAAGTTTTCTAGTCGGTTGAATAGTGATTTGTCCATAGATTGGATGCATTGATTACAATGCGACCATTACAGTTAATTCAAGGATTACTATCCCGACTAATAGTAAATACACCCATCGCTTAATCCATGGCTGAATGGCAATTCTGGCTGCCCACCATGAGCCAGCAGAGCTCCCGATGGCCAGAACGATTCCAGGAGCCCATGCAATTTGCCCCTGCAAAAAAAAGATTGGTATAGACAGCATACAGGCTATTAATAAGAATACGGCCTTGATTGGATTGGCTTGAGTGACATCCATTGACCCAAGCATTACCAATGCAAGTATCATGTATGTGGCAGAATCTAGAACTATAAATCCGGTCCAAAATCCAACTAAAGCAAGAGCAGGAGCTATGTAAAGACTTTCTGGCTGTTGATTTGTACTGGTTTTGCTGATAAAACGTTTAGAGCCAATGACAAGAACAACCAATGCAAGCCCTATCGCAACATTGATGACCATTTGGATTTTATTGTCATTCAGTTGAGTTGCAAAGCCAGCCCCGAGAATTGCACCTGCTGCAAGGGGGACTGACAGTCTAAATGTTTTCTTCCAAGGGATAGATCTAGTCTGCTGAAAACTCAACACAGCTGACAATGAACCTAACAAAACTGATAACCTGTTAGTTCCATTAGCGATTCCAGGTGGAATCCCCAATAAAATTAAGAGTGGCAGAGTAATAGCTGATCCACTGCTCGCAAGGGTGTTCAGCGCTCCAGCAATGGCACCACCTGCCAATAGTGAAATCATCGCCAAGATACTCATGATGCCAACGTAGTGGTGTCCTCCTATTGATTAGCAAAATCAGTCGTTTTNGGCTAATTCGCAGCGATCAATTNCATCTTCATTGTGTTGCNCCGTAGTGCTNGACATTGCTCGTCGAATGCCTGGTACGATTAAGCTCACAATTTTAGNCGTATCAANGTGCATTAGCTCTTATTATGTACCATAGAGATGCAGCACTTTGGAAGTTATCTGCTGGCATGGGTATCACAATANTCTTTTTTATAGGATTGAATTGAGATGGTCTCGTGCNACTCGGAATTAATAGCGCTAATGCTGCCTGGATTTGGCTGTGATCTTGATTCTATGTTGGAATTAGATAATGCTCTAAATGGTCATCCATGCATTAAGCATACGAAGCACATGATATTCACGACAGAAACCTCATTAGAAGAAATGGTTCACAAAATCGAGAATAAATTTCAGGATTCAGAACTTCTTTTGGTTGGTTTTTCAATGGGAGGCTGGGTTGCACAGGCAGTGGCAAGTCGGTTGAGATCTAACCTTAAGGGCATGATTCTGATTTCTTCATGGACAGAGGCGCCTACTCAATATCTTGAGGTCATCAAAAGTCTTCGCAAAAAAATTCAGTCTGGTCAAACATTAGATTCACTAAGGTCAATTGTGGCTGAAGGATTTATACGTCAGCAAACACAAGATGCNATGGCTGATCGCTGGGTTTCAATGGNTAATCGTGTAGGTCCTGAGATCTTCCTTAGGCAAACTAACGCCATCCTTGAAAATCCAAATGTAAGTCACTGTATACCTGATATTCAATGCCCTTCACTTGCGATTGCAGGGGCCTTAGACAAACTACTAACTCCAGTTGATCAATTTAAATTATTGGAAGANCAGGCCATATTCCAAACAGTGATTCTCGAATCATGTGGGCATAATTTGATTTGGGAGCGACCACTAATGGTTTCCAGTTTCGTTAATGATTGGCTACGCCTAAACTTTGAGTCTGTAGATCAGGTTTAACACTCATGTCTCTTACGGATGCCAATTAGCTCTTCTTAAACTTGGCGCAACTTGATGCCAATCTTCTGAAATTTGGGCGGGCAAGGAAACTTGTATTTAGCTCCTGCCGGTGTCATGGACGGCAGTCGTCATTCGGCTAGCTAGCCGCTATCTCATACGGCCAGACTAACCAATGGCATCAGTGAGTGACCACCCACAAAGCAAAGGGCGGGGCTTGTTAGAGCAATTCATAAACTTTATTCTGCATTGTTTCTCTTCAGTGCTCTTGGCTTCTGCCATTGCTCAAGCAGTCAGGGGCGTTAATTGCATCGCCAGATTCCATCCGTAAATTTAATTCCTGAACCTTGCTCGGAGCAGCCAGTTTTAATCGCAGCTGGATCAAATTGAGTTGATTGATTAACTTGCTTTTTGTCACTGCAATACCACCCTGCACCTAACGAGCCTTCGCTTGAAAATCCTGGAGTGCTAGAGCAACCCTTGTGGATGTATGCCTTCTCTAGGCATTCCCAGCTTTTGCTATCCGCTACATAGCCAACATAGTTTTTGTCGCTTGTACAGCCCTTGCGAATATTGCATTTATCAAAACTAGTATTTGTATTGACGGGTTTTCCGTCTTTGCAATACCAACCCACTCCCATGCTGTTGTCCGTATTGTTGCTATATCCAGCACCAGCTTTGCAGTCAGTATGTATGAAGCATGGGTCGTAATTCCCATCTACAGATGAGTTGTTGGAGTTAGAGTTGTCGTCATTTGAGCCCGAATTCGAGTTGTTGTTGTTCGAGTCAGAGTTGTCGTCATTTGAACCCGAATTTGAGTTATCGTCATTCGAGCTCGAATTTGAGTTGTCGTTGTTCGAGTTTGAGTACGAATTATCGTTGTTTATGTTTGAGTCTGAATTGTCATCTTTGATTTCAAGCCTAGGCTTCCCTCCTCCAAGCTTTAAATCAATTCCAATTTCGGCAGAAGCCCTGGGGCTTGCTGTGAAGCTGAACATGCCAAGAACCAAGCAGGCTGCTAAAGGAATCGATCGCATTGAGCTAACCAAGATTTTGACGATAGTTTACCTATTTTATAGGCGCATAATGGAACAGTTAGGAGGAGCTTCTTGTTGAGATGATTCGTATTAATCGATATGGCAAAATAAAGGTTTGAACGTTCAAGCGTTTTTTGACAATCAGTCAATGATCAATTATGGGGAGGGGGCTGTTTAAATGTAAAAATCTCTTGGGTTATTTCTTTTTCTNGGAATCTGGACTTNATTGCTATCTGCTTTTCATTCTACCAAGGGCTTCCGTATGGCTCTATGGTCCATTGGCCTAATGATCTCATTGTCATGCTGTTGTTGTCTAAGGTATAGCCTCTGACGTCAAGATATTTCTTTCCATTGTCTGTTATGAGATTCATCCAATAAAGATTCATTTGTGGTGGCCAATATGGGTCCAGTAATGATTTGTTTCCAGTACTTTTTACCTTGTCTTCGACCTCACCAGGGGCCCCACTTTCATTGTCCCAGTAGCACTTGACGCCGGCAGTATTGGTTTGCGTAAACAAGCCATTAGTCGCATCTCCTTCATTTTGCGAAGCTCCTCCTTTGCCGATTCCTGTGCATACCCAAGGAAATGTCATCATATAAAGNACTGGCCCTTTGCTGTTAGGAAAAGGATTTCGAACGGAGGTAACTGCATTCTCTGCACGTTGAGACCANCCTCCTGTTGCCGCCGATNTAAAATTANTCAAATNGATTTGAGTTGAACCATNTCCCCATTGCCACATGCCAGCTTCGTAATTCTCGTAAATTTTGCCAGTCCCTGGATGCTTGAACTTACATTGTCTGCGGTTGGAGTTTGGCTCGTTTGTTCGCGAAGCCACTTGGTCGATCCTGATTGGTTGTCCACCGTTTTCACCTTGGCACCAGACTGTTGATTGGTCTTTTGCCCAGCCGTAAAAACGCTCTAAGAACAGAACATCACCTTTGCAATCAGGCATAATGCCGGCTCCATCGCAGCCGTGAAATACCCAATAA
>NZJA01000116.1 GCA_002691835.1 Planctomycetota bacterium | reverse complement strand
TTGAGGGTATGGGTCTGGAGATTCAGGCAGGGATCGAACTCACCTGTGCAACCTCTATCGAACGGTTAGTTCGGAACCTGAGCAAACGACAGTTGGATGGTGTCATCCTCAATGCGGGGATTCTGCAATCAATGAGTCTCGAGAACCTGGATAGCGAAGGGATTAAACGTCAATTCGAGGTCAATGCGTTAGCCCCGTTGTTGTTGGCACAATCTCTGATCGAACAGATGCCTCACGGGGCGAAGCTCGCCCTGATAACCAGTCGAATGGGGTCTATCGACGACAACACTTCGGGTGGCTCATACGGCTATCGAATGTCAAAAGTGGCACTAAACATTGCTGGACGATCCCTATCGATCGATTTGAAACCACGCGGAATCGCGGTAGCCATCCTTCACCCAGGGCTCGTCAGCACGAGAATGATCAACTTCAACCCGAATGGCATCAGCACCAAAACAGCAGTGCTGGGGTTGTTGGCACGGATTGATGAGCTTGAACTAGAAACGAGCGGGAGGTTTTGGCACTCCAATGGCCAGCAGCTTCCTTGGTAAATAGATAAGCGGCAATGATCAGTGACCATGGATTTTCTGATTTCCCTTGCAGAAAGCCTTAATTCTTCATACTATTTAAGATGGAAATGCGTCGAGCTCTTCACTCTTGTGGGGGGTTCTTTTTTTTGAATTCTCAAGAACAGCNTAAATAAGGCTAACAAAAGAAATTCAGCACTNCTCAATCGAGGACCTTCATTCAATAAAGATCTAGACTAAATTTGGGNAACGAGATAACTCTTTATGAATGAGTGGAAAGNCTCCAATGAATCTTGCNCNTTCTTCATACAATCTCATCATTATCCAAGGCGGAGAANNTTTGATTCAGATGNTTGATNCCAACGAGNCTAGTGATNCAACGGCTCAAGATTGCCAGCGAATCTTAAATCAGATTCATNGAGCTTGATTTAAAGAGACNTTGAGCCTCAATAAATTCTCTANAAAACAGNAAAAANTTAAAANAGCTAATNAAAACAGTTANTTAGAATTTATTAACTTGAGATAAAAAANGTTGTAGATTTATTGTTCGAAAAGTGTCTACGAGTTCAGGACAGGCACTAAACCGGAGTGGGCATGAGCATCGAAGGTGAGCTCAGGCGAAATCCTGTTGATTTGATTTTGTGATTGGTCACCTTGGCATTGATCGTTCTCGCANCAGGAGGATTTTNGTTCGCCCAGATCACAGGGGGCAAGCCATCAATGTCACAAATTTCATTTGACAATTCACGCCGACTGAGCTGCATGTCATCAACAAGATTATAAATCCCTGCAAGCTGATTACTGAAAGCAAAACACACACCATTGGTGATATCAAAAACACCACTCCAAGCAGGTATGTCATTTCCATTTTTGGGAATCGGTTGTCCAGCTGCTTGCTTAATCATGGACACCATGTCTCGACCAGGACCGTAAATACCACCCAAGCGCAAGACGCAGATTGNGGTGTCGGGNCGATCGATTGTGAGTAGAACGTTTTCGGCCTCAACCAACATCGCATTGACAGGATTNAAACAATCCACTGCCGAATCCTCGGTCACCAATTCACCGTGATGATCTCCATACACTCCGGCTGAGCTGATGTAGGTCACATGGAGCTGCTGGGTGGACTGTCGACAGCGCAGAGCTCGGGCAAGATTTCGGATCCCATTCGAAAAAACGTCTTGATACCCGTCACCATTTTGCGTNGGGGCGACGCTNATCAGCAAACCCTGCTGATCCTCAAGAAATGAAAAATCGCAGTCTTGCTGTGCAAGGTCAAGACTGATTGGCTCGTTGACNACATGGCGCAATTCGGCAAACCGTTGTGAAGAACGGGTTGTTCCAACGACGTAATGNCCTTGATTTTTCATGCTTGCNGCCACGTAGCTACCGACGTAGCCACAGCCAATGACTGAATAGGAGGTCATCACGACATCAACGAGTCAACCTATTTTTACAACTCTTTACCCATCAACCGTGAGTCGGTCGATACCAAATGGACAGGGTCACAGATATTGGAAGGGGCAAAGGGGCTTCTGCTCTTCNGCTGGCAGGGGAACGAAGGGCAGCAGTCGAACCCTTTGCGGTCACCAACCCTCAAGACATTCACCNTGTGCCAAGAGCTCAGCCATAGGTTGATCCCCAGAGACAGGTCTCAAAGACATCACCGTAAGTTTGAAAAACGACGTTGGGCAAAAGAGAGATCTCTGATCATCGCGAGCCATCAAGGTTGATGAGGTTGTCGACCTCAGAGATCGAGGCTCGATCAAACACAGGCTGATTCCAGGACACACAAGCGAAGATCCCGGTTCANAAAATTACAGGCTGTCTTATCACAACAATCCTGAGAATCCACCAGAAACACTGAGCTCAACGGCTCCGNTCAATGTTTTATCTAGCTTGTAGAAACAAAGGACCTGGTTTGATGATCTGGGGTAGAGCGCTCAACAACCGCGATCGACAACCGGAAGTGATGGATCAACCGGGCCTCGATCCCAGAGAGCATGCAAAAGCGTTAAAGGGTTTGAGACGCATCAATACGATCAGTCGCTGCTCTGCTGGCCTGTATCGGCCCATCGAGNCTCTAGCGATCACNCAGCCAGCCACACCGCTTCGTGTTCTCGAACTTGCCTGTGGAGGCGGTGATACAGCCATCGACCTTGCCCTGATGGCCAAGCGAAAGGGTTTGGNACTCGAGATTCATGCCTGTGATCTCAACCCTNAGGCCGTCGAGATTGCTAAGACCAATGCAANAACAAGAAAGGCTGAAGTCACTGTTTTTGCTGCTGATGCTTTGGCAAAGCCAGCGGACCCGATCACTTTTGATGTGGTGTATTGCACGCTGTTCGCGCATCACCTAGATGAGATTGACGTGGTTCGCCTCTTAGAAGTGATGGCACTACGATCTCGAAAACTCATTCTCGTGGATGACTTAATTCGTAGTCGACTTGGGTTTGCATTGGCCTGGATTGGCACCCGACTCTTAAGTCGTTCCTGGGTGGTTCATACCGATGGTCCACTGTCTGTACGGGGAGCTTTTCAACCCGATGAAATGATGGGCATCGCCAAGCGAGCAGGTCTGAAAGGTGCGCAGATCAAACGCTCATGGCCAGAGCGATNCCTGTTGAGCTGGACACGGTATTGAGATGCAAACGTTGTGGGATGTCTTGATTATTGGAGGAGGCCCAGCCGGAGGTCTTGCAGCTTTGGATTGTGCGAAACATGGATTGCGCGTTTTGCTCGTTGAACAACGGTTATTTCCGCGCTGGAAGGTCTGTGGATGCTGCTTCAACAATCAGGCTCAAGCGATTCTGAACTCGCGAGGTCAGAACAACTTGATTGTGGATAGCGGTGGACTGGCACTAAGAAGCTTGCGCCTTGGTCTGCGTGAACGGGAAGCAACGTTAGCCCTACCCAACGGGTATGCCCTGTCCCGTGAACGATTCGATCAAGCCCTGATCCATGCTGCAATCCAAGCTGGAGCAACAGCTCGCTTTCACGTTACGGCCCAAGTTGAAGCCGCATCCCCTGAGTACAGACGTGTGCGCCTAAAAGATCATCAAAGTGGAGCTACCAGCCATGCCAAAGCGCGCGTTGTGCTGGTGGCCGCTGGTCTGACCCAACGCTGCCTTCCCAAACATGAAGCAGGACTAAGCAACATTCACCAGCAATCAAGACATGGTGCTGGATGCGTCGTGGATGATGACAGCCATCACTACCCGGTAGGAGCCATTCATATGGCTATTGGTGATAGGGGCTACGTGGGATTGGTTCGAAGGGAAGACGGATTGCTCAATCTGGCAGGAGCCTTTGATCGTGAGGCGCTATCCCAAGGAAAAGGAGCCATTGATGCTGCTCAACACGTATTAAATCAGGCAGGATTTCCGGTACCTGAAGCAGTTCAACAAGGCCATCGCTGGCAACGCACTGCAGCGCTGAGCCGGAGCACGGGTGTGGTGGCAGGTGAACGCTTTCTAGTGATGGGCGATGCCGCGGGATATGTCGAACCCTTCACCGGTGAAGGAATGGCCTGGGCGCTAACAGCGGGTGCTGCTGCTACACCGTTCGTTCTGAAAGGAGTGGAACGATGGACTGAGGATTTGGAAACGCACTGGAAGAGCACGCTTCAGCTGACGATCGGCAGGCGTCAAATGGTCTGTCGGGCCCTGTCTTCGGTGTTAAAACGCCCAAGGCGCACAGCTTTGTTATTTGAGCTCGTGAATCGATGGCCCGCCGTGGCTGAACAGATCATCTCCAGCCTGAACGAGGCCAAGCTGCCATCGCCCAAAGGTGAGCCATGCCTTTGAGTGTTCGTGGGCTCGGTACCGCAATACCCGAGCAAACCGTCAATCAAACAGAATCAACAACACTGTCTCAATGGGTCAGTGCCGACAGTGAAAAACAAGCGTCGCTCGTACGACGCATTCAAAGGCGCTCGCAAGTCCAAACCAGAGGCAGTGTTTTATTAACTGGTGATGCAAAGCAGGCAATTCATCAACGCTTGCCGTTTTACGGGGATGAGAGCCCCAGCACGGCAACACGGATGGAAGCGTATCGACTGCATGCCACTTCATTGGCGCTGAAAGCAAGCAAACAGGCACTAGCAGAGTCGAAAATCTCTGCACATACCGTCACGCATCTGATCACAATCAGTTGTACAGGTTTTCATGCTCCTGGTGTTGATTGTGATCTGATTGATCAACTTCACTTACCACTAAATACACAACGCACGCATGTGGGATTTATGGGATGTCATGCGGCATTAAATGGTTTACGCGTTGCTCATGCTTTTATAGAAGCAGATCCCAAAGCTGTTGTTCTGCTTTGTGCTGTTGAACTATGCAGTCTGCATTTGCAATACGGCTGGAATCCTGAACAGGTCGTGGCCAATACTTTGTTTGCAGATGGTGCTGCTGCAGCGGTCGCGACGTATTCTGAGAGGGTCACCCATGAGCCAAGTTCAAGCGGATTGTGTCTACAGGCCTCCGGGTCCACAGTGATTCCAGAGACCAGAGAATTAATGCATTGGCAGATTGGAAATCAAGGTTTCTCGATGGGCTTATCCCCTAAAGTTCCTGAAGCAATTGCCAACACATTGCAACCATGGCTATGTGAATGGCTGGATGCCCGTGGCACAGATCTCAAGAACATTCAACATTGGGCCATCCATCCAGGAGGTCCAAGAATTCTTCAAGCATGCGCTGAAGCCTTATCACTGAGTGAAGACCAAGTAGCTGTTTCAAGACATGTCCTGAGTCACTACGGAAACATGTCGTCTGCAACCATTTTATTTGTTCTTAAGCATATGCGCCAGCACCATTGTCATGGACCCTGTGTTGCACTTGCCTTCGGGCCGGGGTTATGTGCAGAAGTTGCTTTGATATCCCTATAGGTGCAATCAACTATCGATGAGTTGCTAGTTTTAACGATCAAGATTTCAAAGGAAGCCAGCACTTATGATCAAGAGAGTGTTACCGGTGGGATCGAGATGAAACGAGTTTATTTAGGGGTTTTAATGGCACTATTTTTTGCCATTCTCTCTCTACCTGTGAATGCTCAGCAAGCCGCAACCATCATTGAGCAACCATTGAGTCCGTCAACTCGCCCCAAGATTGCCATTTATCGATCTGAGAGTTGTGGGTGCTGCACGAAATGGGGTGAGTACATAGAAGCTGAAGGCTTCCCAATCCAAGACAAGGTGGTGAAGGATATGGATGCTTTCAAACAAGCCAACGGCATCACGCCAGAGCTGGCGTCTTGCCACACTGCAGTTGTGGAGGGATACGTTGTGGAGGGGCATGTTCCTGCAGCATCCATCAACAAAATGTTGGACGAACGTCCAGACATCAGAGGTCTCACAGCTCCAGGAATGCCCATGGGATCTCCTGGGATGGAAACTGCAGGGATCAAAGCTGAAGCATTTAATGTCCTTGCCATCGCGAACGATGGAACGACCACAATCTATGATCAAATCAGGCCTAAGTGAACGCCTCTCTGCTGATTTGTGAAACACTAGGCTTCACGAATAGCAAGGTTGCGCATCAGCAGACCCCAAAGACTGGGTTACCCGCTGATGGCGACTCATGCTCGCCAACACGGCCGGCCGATGGCGTAGGCGCATCACCTAGTAGCGGATGTCTGCACCTTCAAATTTGAGTTTGGCATCGATGTCGCTATGGGGCGTCATGTCATCCAGAGGGAGGATCGCAGTGCCAAAGCGCTCAAACTTGCACTGTTCCCAAGGGAGGGCGGTCAGTATCGCTACTGTCATGACGCGGTGATCACTGGATATACGCTTTAGCTCATCACAACTAATGTGAAAGAATTACATCCAACAAGTGGTCAGAGAAGCACTCCTATCATCAGAGCTGTAGCGATACCAACATGCTGAATCAGCATATTGAATAAGAACTGGATGAAGGGGTGTCACGAAGAAGAATCTGTACTGTCATGAAATAAGAAAATTTGAAGGATCTCATGGCAGAATCACTCCAAGCATTGACCTTAAAAAGCGTGGACAGGCATCAAAATCCAAGCCGTGAGCTCAAAGCGTGTCCATCCATGTGAATTGTCAGACATTCCGAACAAAATAAATCTGAAATATCCAGGCAATGCCCGGGTTGATGCACTAAAAAGAAGACATCTGATCGCTTCCAAGTGTCCACAAAGCAAGAGGCTCATACAATTATCAAGGGCTGCCTTGAGACCAACAATGCTTGGGTTGAAACCTTTAATGAACTCGGTTGCGTGCTGGCATTCGACATTGACCCGATGCTTGAAGGGACCGTTACAGTGGACTTCATCGTTAAAGATCTCTGGGACAAAGGCATAAAGGCCACTCAAGATGAAGTGGTTAAAAGTATTTGCAGCTATGCGATTGAAAATAATTATGTTTGGTCTGTTGAAACTATTTTTGACAACTACGACTATACAGCTAAAACCCTCGAGAATCTTGGCGAAGACAGCAAAGCCCTGTTGACTGATATGGCCGATGATTCGGACAATGAAGCCTTTAAAGCCATGGCAAAAGGTGGCTAATGGATGAACCACGGCCTGCTAGAAGATTTGAGCCACTATCAATTAAAATTAAAGCCGACAACCATTAACGAATTTAATTTAACCCGCCAATGATTAGAGCTGAATAAACGATAACCAAGATTTACCATGGCCCTACAGAAAAACCAGTGTTGGCTTTCGTAAAATTTCACAGGCCACATTGACAACATGCAACGTCTCCTACAACTCATTGAGCGACTGACAGGAAAAAAGCAGAAGCCCCCGCTTCACACACCTGAAGAGTTGGAGTGCTTCAAAAGGGATGCCATCGAGAATCGGGGCAAACACTACTGATGCAAGGCGCATTTGAGTATGGGCTGATTGCCATCCTTGTTCTCGGACTTCAAGTTTGCTGGGTCAGCACAGTGCTTTTGAATCGACCACGAAGCCCATACGCTCCAATGCACTCCATAACAAGCGCAATGCTCTGGAGAGGATCTTTGGAACATGCTGATCACTCCAACACGTCCATCATTAAGTCCCTGCTTTGATCACACCTGGATCAGATCAATTCCCCTAGAAGTAGAGAAGACTTGACCGGCACAGACGGAGCGCCTCCCGAGCCGAATTCAACGATGCCTTGTTGGGTGCGATCAAACCTTCTGGAACCACAAGTGCGTCATTAGGATCAAGGTGCACCCGACCAGAGAACCAAGATCCACCCCCAGGAACCGATGCGCGGCAAACCTGATTCTGTTCACTATCCAACTTGCGTTCAATCACCCAACCATCCACGCGATCAAGGATCTGAAAACGCTGCGCCAATGCTGCTGTTCCAATCAGAGAAAGCAATAGCAAGGTGTGCTTCATCAGTTCAGTTTGCCAAAGTCAGTCAATCGTGCCCGTTCTACTCAGTGACTAGAAGTTGAGTTGATATACAAGTTTGACACCCAGTCGAGAGGTTAATGCAACCTTGAGAGAATCTATTCGTGATCGATAGATCAATGCCTGGAGGTCATGGCATGAAGAGCAACACGGTTGATCTTACCCACAGAATTCAGAGGAAGAGAGGGAAGGACCTGCAAAACTTCAGGAGCCTTGTAGCCAACCCGCTCACGGGCAAAAGAAATCAGCTCTGGAACTGAAGGGGCATCAAATCCAGATTTGAAAGACACATAAGCGTGCACATTTTGTCCATGCACGGAATCTTCAATTCCGATCACTCCTGCCTGGTCTACGGCGGGGTGCTCCATCAAAGCTTCCTCTACATCTTGGGGACAAATATTGGATCCGTCGTGAACGATGATTTGTTTTCTGCGACCGCAAAACCAGAAATAGCCATCATCATCAAGACGCATGGCGTCACCGGTGTTAAACCACCCCTCCTGCAAGGACTCCGCTGTAGCAGAAGGATTATTCCAATATCCGACCGTCAAAGTGGGGGACTTCACCCAGAGAACACCTTCCTCGCCAAAACTCAGCTCTCGTCCGTCGGATGAGCGGATGCAGCCTTCAAAACCAGGACACATTTGTCCTACAGAACCAAGCCGATTTTCACCTTCAATCGGGGAGAGGCTTGCAAAGCCAATCTCACTCATGCCATAGCACTCATCAATACGCTGTCCGGTGGCATTCTCAAACTCAACATGCAACTGATGATTCACTTTGTCTCCACCACTGATGCAAAGGCGAACCGATGAAAAATCACTGCGTTGTAGACGTTCATCGCGCACAAGGCTGAACAACGTGACAGGTAAGGCCATCAAGACCTGCGGGTGGTGCTGCCGAAGCAACATTTCCAGGGATGTACAGCTGAGATTGTTAGGCACAAGAACAGAGGCCCCACGGCACAGCGCAGACAAAGAAAACGTTGATGAGGCGATATGGGATAGAGAACCGCCAGCAAGAAATTGCTCACCAGGCTTTAAGGCGGTGGCATCGAGCAGAGAAGAAAACATCCAGCCCAAGCTTTGCCGTGTATGAGTGACACCCTTCGGTTTCCCTGTGCTTCCTGAAGTGAAGAATAAAAAGCAAGGTTGATCAGATTCATGCTCTGTTTGGGATAGCGCAAGCTCTCCAAAGTCTTGGCTCAGCTCGGAGGTGAATCCATCGTCATTCGCCGTGATGCAGCCAAGATCGCAGGCACTTGAAACATTGCTGGCATCAACATCAGTCTGACGTTCGCAGTGATGCAACAGGCATCTGGCAGCGCTGACCTCAAGAGCATGGTTGATTTCGGGAACGGTATAGCGATAGTTCAGTGGCGTTAACACAAGCCCACAGCGCAAGCCAGCTAAATAATGAATCAACACCTCCAAACTATTAGGCATGAGTGAGGCAATTCGGTCGCCAGGGCGAAGACCGATGCTCAGGTAATGCTTCGCAAGTGCATTGCACGACTGTTCAAGTTCAGCCCAACTCATGCTGCCGTTTAGATCATGCAGAGCCACCGCTCCTGGATCTCGGCTCAAAGCTGATCGGAGCGGATCGTTCAGTTCGACTGGTTTAGCAAGGAATCGACCGGAAACCTGCAAGGCAACAACTCAATTTCTTCCTTTGATAGCACGCATCAAGCGATCGAATTCTGTAATGACCTGCCTGCAAAGCCACATTCAGAACACACTGGAAGAGTCCACCTCTGCCATCCAAAATCTGTGACAGGGAATCCGCTTCAACCCCTCCAACAGTTGGCTCCCTACATCGTGGGTCGTGTTCGGCGTGGAGTTGTCGGCAGCAGTCGCTACGCCTGCAAGCTACGTGAAGCGATCCGCAACGCAGCCTCAGATTCCGAGCGCAGGCCTGTTCTGATCTCCGGGGAGCCTGGCTTGGAAAAGGACAATATCGCGTCCTTGATTCATTTTGGATCGCCAGACCGAAAGCAATTAATGCTTCGGCTTGATGGAGCTCTTCTTAAACCCGATGGCAGCGACATTTTCGGTTCTTCGGGAGATCCATCCAAGGCTTCGCTACTCCAACAACTGGGGCATGGATCGCTACTAATCGATCAACTGGAACGGGTGCCAGAACAGCTCAAATCTCGCCTGTTGGAGTTAGCAGAAGGAAAGGTTGATAGCCAAGTCCGTCTGATCTTCACATCAGAAACACTCAGTCCTGGCTTTGATCGTTGCTGCACAGTAATCCGCGTTCCTCCCCTGCGTGTAAGGCGTCAGGATCTCGGAGAATGGCTGCGTTACGGAGTTCGGCAACGTAGTTCCATCTTGGGCTGGGCTCAAGCTCCTCTGGTTCCCGAGGCGGTGGTGAAACAGTTGCAGGCTTACGACTTCCCCAACAATCTGCGCGAGCTCGAAACGCTGATACAGCAGGCTCTCCAACAAATGGAACAGGAGGGCCAAGCCGCCCCTCACGTGATACCTGAAGTGGTGTTTTGGACGCCTCAAAGACAACAGCTCTATCGCTTCGACATTTGGCGTTGGAAACCAAAGCTACGTGAGTTGATGCGCTCCCCATCGCTATGGAATGGGTTGCTGTTTGGAGTTGTGAGCTGGTTGTTTGTGTTGGTGAACCTGTGGTTATGGCTCGGACCACAAGACCGGGCCCATAACGGTGCTCTCAATCTGTTCTGGGGCTGGTGGTGGCCTCTCATTCTTTTGAGTTATCCATTCGTGGGTCGACTGTGGTGTTCCTTCTGCCCGTTCATGGTCTGGGGAGAGATTGTTCAACGCTGCGCTCGTCGACTTGGCTGGCAACCCAATCGCTGGCCTCGAAGTCAAAGCGACACTTGGGCCTCACCCATGCTCGCAGCTGGATTTGCTGTGATCTTGATCTGGGAAGAGGTGTGGAACCTACAAAACACAGCTTGGTTGAGCAGCTGCCTCTTGCTTGTGATTACAACAGGCGCAGTAGTCAGTTCACTGCTGTTTGAGAAACGGTTTTGGTGTCGTTACCTCTGTCCGGTCGGTGGAATGAATGGGTTATTTGCCAAACTTTCCGTCTTGGAACTGCGAGCGAAAGCGGGAACATGTAGCGGCAGCTGCAGCAGTTATGCCTGTTTCAAAGGAGGACCCTCGGAAGGGGAAGGATTGGCCACAGAGGGCTGCCCGCTAGGAACGCACCCCGCCCATCTTCAAGACAACCGTAATTGCGTGCTCTGTCTCACCTGCGCTCAGGCCTGCCCACACCAATCCGTACAAATTTCTGTACGACCCCCTGCCGCAGACATTCAGCGCTCCATGGAAGTTCCAAGTGGCGAACCCGCTCTCATCTTGGTTTTAGCAGGAGATATTTGCTTACAAAACTGGCATCAACTTTGGGGCTGGTGGACTCAAGCTCCGCTGACTCTGGCGGAAGGTCCATTGCTGCCAAGGCTTGGGATCGCAGTCATGACTCTGGCTTTTCCTGCAAGCATCTTCGCAATCGCTCGTTTTCTGCTGAAAAAGGAACGACTCCAACGCACGCTCTATGGATTGCTGCCTTTGCTTTGGGCCGTCATGCTGGCTCAATATCTACCTTTAGGTATGAGCGAAGGTGGAGCTTTCTTACCGGTGAGCTTCTCTCCTCTTGATCTGTCTTGGCAGGAAGCGCTGCCTGTCTGGAGAGCTGATTCCCATGTGATTGGTTTCTGCCAAAGCGGAGCTGTAGGTCTGGGTTTGTTGTGGAGTGTGGTGCTGCTCAGGCGTCAGCTGGCTACCCATCGCTCGGCTTGGATAGTCGCTTCCGCTTGGGTCTCCGTGCTTGCAGTAAGTGGACGATGGCTTGTCGACAGCTAACCCATAGGTGATGAGAAGAAGATCACGTCCTTACCCTCCTGACCGTCAACCAAATCCAAGCTTCGACGGTCCTGATCCACCTGACGCACTAAGAAATTCAATGTGATCGCTGGCTGGGTCATAAAGGGTGTAATTCGCCCCGGAGCCGATACCGATCACACTGCGTTTTGGAACGGTGTGTTCCTGTGAAGCTTCGCCTGCAGGATCAATCACCTTTGACTGAATTTGACCACCTGTGAGCTGAAGTCGGAATTGCCGACCACTGCGAGCGGTAAACAAACGATTCACATCCAGACGGGTGAGGCGATCCAAAAGGATCAGGGGTGACGTTGTCTCAAGCAAACAATCACCCACATCAGCTGAACTTCCGTGGATCAAACCGCAATCCAGTTCAACGAAGCCAAACTGTAGTGAAGCCAACCAATTGAGATGATCCTGGCTTACCGCCGCACGCAGTTTCTCAAAGGTCGTTGGATCGTGATCGCCGTCTAAAGCCTCTGGTTTCTGATCGCCTCGGTAACCATGTCCAGCAAGAAGCTGCTCTTCCCACCAGCCATAGATGCAATTGGGTTGGAAATCTCCACGCTTGGGTTGGCGTAACCGGGATAGCAAGGCATTGCAGTTGCGATCTGGACTGACCATGTCACCCAGCACAAAAAGATGCGCTATCCCGTTCTTTCGTTTCAAGTCGGATTGGATTTGTTCATAGAGATCGAGATCTCCACAAAGTCCAGAAACCAGGGCCCAACGTTCCATCAGCGCTCACACACGTGGCTGGCATCTTCCGCACGTTCGGCGTATTCGAATCCATGGCTCAGTCGCCATGCGAACACCTCTGGCAAACCCGCATCCAAAATGGCTCTGCAGGTTTTTGCCACGTCATAGTTCACCTCGCGGATACTCACCTCACCCGTTCTGTCGTCATGGATGACATAGGTGGCATTTGTGTTGCCGTGTCTAGGTTCACCAACCGAGCCAGCATTCACGATGCGGCGCAACGGCAGGGTCATCTCCTGTTCATTAGATGGCTGCACCCCTCGCTGTTGAACGCTGACACGAATGGATCCACCAGTGAGTTCGCGGACATAAGGCTGATGGGTATGACCACAGAACAGGGTTTCGGCTCCTGCCGTTTCCACCCGTTCTAGTGCTGCAAAAGCATTCATGTCTGGCAACAGATATTCGTGTTGACTGTTGGGACTACCGTGCACAAACAGCAACTTGTCCTTACGCAAGGTCAATGGAAGTTCGGCAAGAAATGCCTTGTTGTCCTCCGTTAAACGGCTCGCCGTCCAATGATGGGCGTGATGCCCTCGGCGCTCGGCAAGCTGTGACGGGTAGCTGCATTCGCAAGAATTAAGGCCATCGACAATGTCCTCATCCCAACAGCCTTGGCATGTGGGTATGGAGCGCTGTCGCAGCAGATCCACCACCTCATTGGGCTGGGGGCCATAGCCCACAAGGTCGCCCAGGCAAGTAACGGTGTTAATTCCTTGTTGGTCAATGTCATCCAACACGGCTTCAAAAGCGGCGAGATTGGCGTGCAAACAGGAGATCACAGCATGAGCCATCGTTATCAGTTGAGTTGAAGGTCTGGTTGTTGTTGACGCAGTTGGGCCTGTTGCATTTCGAGAACCTCGTCAGCGAGTAGGCAGTCGCTGATCGTGTTCTGGATCCCGACCTGATCGAGAGCCTTGCCCTGAACAACAAGGTGAGAACATCGCGTTGGCCTACCAGTGGGGGGCTCGACAGTCTCAAGAGGGAGGAACTGCGAACCCTCCTGACTCACCATCCAGTTACAGAAAAAAGACCGACCGTCAGGCAAGTTCATCAGGGCCTTAGCGCGATACACATCTCCATAGGCACCATTCACAAGCTCAAACCAAAAGCTACTGAGGCTGCTGGGATCCCAAACGCTGTCGCGAAGGTTGAGATGCCAAGCCTCAAGTTGAGTGAAATCCAAAGTGTCTTGCTTAGGCAACTCAGAGTCGCGACCGAAATGCAAGGTCTTATCAGGTTTGAGATTCAAGCGATCCAATTGCTGCTGAATCCGAGGATCGATCCGATCAGAATCCGCGATGGAGGGAAACCTGAACTGCTGAGCCTCAATCAGTGTCAAGCAATCGTCAGAGGAAGGCAGAGGCGAAACACTTGCATTAGAAAGATCTTGCAGCCGCGGAATTTGATCGCTTAACCAATTGCGATCGATCCCCGCGTTGATCCCCGCCTCTAAACCTTCGTGACTACAACCATCAAGTCGCAAATAGGCACACGAACCTTGATGCTTCAGCAGGGTTTCGCGAATCCAATTGGTTTTTCCGCAGCCGGGAGGGCCAACGATCAACCAGGTCTGCGGCATGGCTCAGAACTTAATGACTTCACTTCCTCGGCAGGTCAACACCAGGAACAGGAATGATTCTCATTATGGTCGATCAAATGCCACTTGTGCCTGTAACAAGTGTTCAGATCCACAACGTTTAGACCACAAAGCTGCCAGATGAGGGGTGTGAAAACACAACCGACGCCCATGAGCAGCTCGGAAACATGCGTTCAAAGTTGAAAAATCCCCGAAAGCTGTTGAGCCTTCAATGTCACACATTGGTTGAAATTCGTGCACGGATAGAACTCAAAAGAGAGTGGGGCTTCTAGACCTAAAGAGGAATGCTCAATATGCTGAGACTGCGTCTGCGTTAACCGGCCTTGAGAAGGAACAATCTGGTGTTTTCTTTTTTAGCTGGTCTCTGCTGCGTCTTGATTGTGTCTGGTCTGCCATCCCTCGCAGTGTCGACAAGCAGTGGCCACCAACCACTGAATCTCAGACATGAGAGTTCTCTCCCAGTGATTCCACTGGATAATCAACCTTTTTATCCAGAGCTCGTACAAAGAGCCGATCTCTGGCTACACACTCCTCTAGGTCAGGTCGTTGGCGATACCCCAAGGGACACATTACTAAACTTCTATGCCGTTATGGCTGATGTGGGGATTCTCATTGATGAGGTCACAGCCAACCATTTGAATGATCCAGGTCTGTTCTGGAATCGTCAAACACTGCTCGAGATGGCAGAGGCAGAAGATTTATTTGATGCAGCTGTTTCTGCCTTAGATGGGTCGTCGTTTCCCCTAGGTGTGCGCTCCTACCTTAAAGATGAAGCAGCCATTCAACTGAAACAGGCCCTTGATTTTATTTTCAACAACAGTCGCCAAATCATCAATATTCCAGATGCCAAGGGAATGAAGGAGCTGAATGAGAATCGATCCAAGCAAACACAATCATGGACGCTGCCTGGTTCATCGATTGAGCTAAGCAGTCAGATTCCTGAAAATCAAACCAATAACAATTTTTACTTCTCAGCTTCAACGGTTGCCAATGCATCAAACATCTACGAGCAGGCACAGGGTCAAGCCACAACTGAAGAGAACCAAAAATTTTCTACGAATACATTTTATGAAGACTTCATCCATACACCCGGACACCTCTTTCCACCCAAGTGGTATTTAATTTTACCCAGTAAGTTCCGAAGTTTGATTGAAACAGAAATCCTATTTGGCGAAACGCTATTCCAAGTCGTTTTAGCTGCTTTTGCAGTGAGTATCTTTGCATTGATTACAGCAATACTCTTTCATCAGTTAATTCAAACCTACCAGAAGAAATCAGAGGATCCATCCAGGGCTTGGCTGTTGGATTCCCTTGCCTGGAAAAGAACAGCGCTCATGCTTCCATTGGTTCCACTGGCAAAACTAACCGAAATCTTCATTGACGAATATCTTAACTTCACAGGTTTACCCTTAATCGTATTCACAATCATATTTGAAGTTACTTATTTCAGCTTCCTCGTGATTCTGGTTTTCCTCTTTTTTGAAGCATTTGGACGATCAACATCAGAAACACTAGTTCGAATGTCTGGGACTCAGGAGGTCTGGGAATTATCAAGAACCAGCAATCGCATCATGCCCATTTGCCGCGTGCTTTCCGGTGTTGTCGCCATTGCATTGATCTACCGAATGTTACTCCAACTGGGTCTATCTCCATCCGTTGTTCTAGCCCTATCTACAGTCCCTGGTTTAGCGATTGGCCTAGGCGCATCCAAGTTGCTTGGCAACTTATTTGCTGGTCTGTCACTACAGACCGATCGGCCCTTACGCGTAGGCGAATTCTGCGAACTAGGAGATGATCAAGGCTTCATCACAAAAATTGGTTTGCGTTCTGTAGAGATTGAAACAGCAACAGGAATCATCACCATTCCGAATGCAGTTGCTGAAGACTGCGTTGTGAACAATCTCTCTAGGAATCATCTCAAGTCAAGCACTTCGATGATGCAAGGACTGGAATTGAAGCTTGATCTTGAAGGTCAATCACCATTCAGTCCAGATCAAATCTCGGATTTGCTGTTGTTGTCAAGAACCTATGCCAACAACCGCGTTGATGTCAGTCATCCATGTCTCACTGTTGAGCTACAAGCAGGAGGTGAGCAAATCCTTCGCTGCATCGGTCTCATCAAAGTATCGAACTGGCGTGAATACATCGAGTTAACTGAATCACTAACATTAGCGCTTAATCAACTCATTGTTCAAGTTGAAAAGTCTCATTTTGTTGTATCAGTGTCCTACGCCACAACGGATACGCAGCTATCCACAATCCCGGGAATTGTGCAAAGTATCATTGACGACATCCCAGGCTTTGAACTGAAAGCCTGCCGTTTGATGGACATCTCTGAATTCAGCTACGACTTCATATGCCATACCTTTTCTCAAGGACTGACGTATTCACAGTTCAAAGACTCTATCGATCTAATCAACCGTAAGCTACTCAGAGCCATGGCAGATGCAGAGATTGTGATTCCTTTCCCAACAGCGATTGAACTGGAGTCACAACCCGAACGCTTCACAAAGCGGAAGGATTAACAGGCTGAGACATTTAGCATCAAAAAAACATTGATAATATTAATTTCACCCTTTATGTAACGTAAATGACAATTCCATCATGAGCTTGGTAGACACATCATTAAAGCAATCAGGATTATCAAAAAATGCAAAGTGACGACCTCCGGCATCTCATGGAAAGATCTCCAGCAATAAATTAGAAGTCTGACGATAAATGCAGCGTAGACTCATTGCTGGTACAACACTATATTCACCTGCATCATCAAAGTTGGAATCTAAATCCGTGTCATCAAATCACGCCAATCCTGGGGCCAATGGTTGACAAGCAAAGACGCTGCATGCTGCCAATTAAATCTTAAATATTCAGCCATAATCAAATCTCGGTTATTACTTCTAATCTGATCACTAGGCATGCTATCCATCAAACCTCTGGTCAATTGATCAATCGGTAGGACCTTTCAAGCGGCACAGGTTTGGTTGAGTTGACACCAAGAATAACCCCTCACAACACACCAGATCAAAGAGATAGCCTAAATTGTTAATGGTCCAGTCATAACAACAACTAGTATTGAAATTCAGGATGCAATAGTGAAGATCAATAAAGCTGATTGCTAGACTTCGCGCAAGCAGCATATCGAAACGATGGGCGATATATGGTTTGATGCCAATCACGTAGAAGCCTGGCTAGGTGGCCATCCAGTGATTCACGATCTATGTTTACAACTAAGGACTGGAGAATCAACGACGATACTAGGACCAAATGGCGCCGGTAAAAGCACGATAGTCAACCTCATCAATCGCAACCTTTATCCATTAGTGAAGCCAGATTCTCATTTTAAACTGTTTGGTCAAAGCACGATCAATATTTGGCAGCTACGCTCCTCACTTGGACTTGCAAGCAGTGATCTCGAGACACGATTTTCTCCAAAAATTCGTGCAAAAGAATTAATTTTGAGTGGTTTTTTTGGATCTACGAGACTTGGTCGTGATCAGATCCCTAATTCGAAACAGCTAGAACGAAGCGAATCACTTCTGGCACAATTGAATCTTGATACTTTTGCGGAGCAACCTTTTGGAGAATTATCAGATGGCCAACGTCGTCGGTTGATGATTGCAAGAGCACTCGTGCACGACCCCAAGGTCTTGGTTCTTGATGAACCTTGTAGAGCTCTCGATCTCAAGGCATGCCATCAACTCCTGGATACGATGCGGAAACTATGCCATCAAGGCACCACTCTGCTTGTCATCACGCATCGCATCGACACCATCATTCCAGAAATGAGCAGAATTTTGTTCGTTAAGCATGGAAGACTCTGTGGGGATGGAACTCCCAGGCAATTACTGCTGGATCACAAGCTGAGCAATCTGTTCGCAACCCCCTTACGCGTCTTTGAACACAAGGGTTACAGACAAGTTCTGCCAGGTTAAAAAATCACTGCTAGGCAGAGCCATTACTGATGCTTGTCTCAAACGATAGCGGATAGCGAGATTCGCCTATAGCAATCACACCGTGACTTATAAAGGCATCAGATTGAGAGTGACTCATCAATGATTCCCCTTTTCAGTGTTGACTCTAAAAAATGTACATTTGTTACCTAGAAGATGGAGCATTGTTGCATTTTAGAAACTTTACGATGAGATTTGTGTTTAGATTTAATGTTTCCTTAAATCCACATTCTTCTTGTATCATATTGGCTCATAGTAAGGAGATGTTATTGATAGGTGAGATGGAGAAAGACAATTCAGCGAATCAAGAGGAATTGCCGTTCAAAGAACCAGATGACGTCTCGCCTATCGAGCTGAATTCAGAGGAAGCAGAACAACCTCAATCACTTCCGGAACCAGTTATAGCTGTTGCTCCAGAAGCTGGTGAAATTGATGTTGTTTCTTCCCAAGACGAAGACAGCAAAGAGACTCCACCTAATGTTTCTCAACTCTTTGAGTATCTCAAGCAAGGAATGGAGTCGTTACGAGGACTCAATCTTGAAGGATTTAGGCACATCTATCCAGTATTTCTCTCCATTTTCGGAGCGATCCTGCTTGGTTTGGCACTTTTAATGACGATTAATCTATTGCACTCAATGAATCAACTACCTCTTTTTGGTGGTGTGCTTGGGAGTATTGCAGAGCTTATAGGGCTTGTGGCTTTGGTTCGATTTGTGACTTCTAACCTATTAAAGCAACAAAAGAGAGCTGAATTATTGACACGTATTGCACATTTAAAAAAGGAACTTCTTGGTTGAACCTCTCAATTACGGGATCAAGACAAAGAACAGGTGTGAATGGTGAAGCATGCAGCGATATCGGCGGGGCCGTTGATCGTAAGCGGATGAGTGACTGCGCTGATCCGCTGAAACAACAGTGGACCTTCTGGAAGTGGAAGTCGCTGAGCTAGCTCCTGCCTTTGCTCAAGAGTGTCTTGGCAATACAGCAAGCTCAGATGCGGATCAAGCCGGTATCCGCAATCAGACGCTGAGCGTTGACGTAGCTGGATGAACCAAGGGAACAGTTCGGCCCTGGCTCCAGTGTTGAAGCGAAGAACAAGACTCTGCGTGTAAATCCGAGTGGCTTCAATCGCTTTAGGCCAAAGCTGCACAGGTTGACGGCAATCGGCGAGCTTCTGAAGTCGATCGATCACTTGCTCTTGGCTGGCATCAGGAGCGCCATCAAGAGGCTCGCTGTAGAGCGTGATATGCGGAGGCAATGTGCAAGCCATGACCGACTGACAGGCCAGCGCAGAAAGTTGATCCAATGCCGCCTGATCCTTCCCGCCGGGAAGCAGCCAATACGACACAGCTTGAGCAGACGTTATCAATGCAGGTGGTAGCAACAGATGTCAACAATGGTGTTCTGATGATCGAAGAACAATCCCTTGAGTTCGTACTAGCTGGCAACGGTCAAAGGGAGCTCCCAGCACGATCATCATCGCTGCCATTCGCGAGAGGAATCAATGCTCTGTATCGACCCGGCACAGCTGATCCGTTGAACATTGCCATAGGAGAGCCTTTAGTCAGGTAACGCCGATTTAGGAGTCGTCGTCTGGTGAAAGATTTCAATGACCTCCTCCGCTAGGGGCTGGCTCTCTTCAGCAGGAATGAGCACTTCGAGGTAAGCAGCACCTTGATGAGCGCTGATTGCGGAGAATGCTTGCTCAAGTTCCGCAACGGTTCCAGCCCGTCCACACCACCAACCCTTGCAGCCAAGGGCAGCAGGAATGTTTGCGTAGCGCCAAGGCGGCAAATCGTTGTAGGCATGTCCCGTTTCACTGATCAACGCCTCGATCCCATGGAGGCCATTATTCAGAACGATCACCACTGGATTTACCCCTGTAAAGCCCATCACCCCGATTTCCTGCACCGTGAGCTGGTGGGCGCCATCACCGGTGACCAAAACGACCCGACGCTCGGGTTCAGCTAAAGCGCATCCAAGAGCTGCCGGTGTGCCCCATCCGATCGATCCCCAGAGGGTTTGACTTTCCATTGTCACGCCGTCCGGTAGCCGGATGGCGTTGAGTTTCAACAGGCATGTGCCGGTCTCGGATAACAACAGGTCGTTGGGGCGCAGGAATTGCTGCAAGCGGGGGTAAAAGCTTGCTGAATCGGTGGGTTGATCTGGCGCTCCAACACGGGGAAGCATGGGAGCGGGCTGTACGGGTCGATGCTCTCCCCAGTAAGAGAGACGGTTCGACGAGGACTGAAAGCGTCTCGTTAGTCCTGCCAAGACATCACTGATGCTGACACTCGTGAACACCTGATGTCCGGCTTGGACCCAATCGGCATGCAAAGCAACGATCCGGTTGGGATCGAGTGACCCACTCCAGAGGCCAGTGTTCAGGTCCTCCAAAACAAGCCCCCCTAGATCGACCACCAGATCGGCATCTTCCACCACGCTTTGCAGGGCAGCTGGGGTTGACCGACCGCCGTTGTACATCCCGAGGAAAGCGGGGTGTTGCTCACTGAGTAGTGCCTTGTCCATGGGGGTCGTGGCATAAGCCAGACCGGAGGCCTTGAGAAATTCCTCGAATGCATTCACTAGACCGAAACGCTTCAGGGTGATGGTGGGGAGCACAACTGGACGTGAAGCTGAGGCAATGCGTGCCTCCAGGAGATCAAGGACAGCCTCAAGTTCCGCTGCAACACTGTCGTGTTGATCGATTACACCAAGAGGAGAACCCTGGATCGGCGTACCAGTGATCGGCATGAGAGCCAGATCCATCGGAAAGGTGAGATACGCAGGCCTGGATTCCTCCAGAGCTTTATCAATCACCCGCTCCAATTCGATGACGGCGTTTTCGGGCGTGAGCCTGGCGCTGACACAACTTGCAGAAGCAGAGATGGCCTCAAAGCGGTCATAGTTTCGATCGCCGAGGGTGTGATGACAGATGAGCCCTTGTCGCACGATCCGAAGACTGGGAGTGCCTACCAGATGAAACACGGGTAGACGTTCAGCCATTGATCCCATCAGGCCATTCAGAGCACTCAGTTCGCCCACTCCATAGGTGGTGCAGACGATGGCAGCGCCTCGGCGGCGGGCATAACCATCAGCGGCGTAAGCCGCATTCAGCTCATTGGCTGAGGGCACCCAGCTCAGGCGGCGATGCACCTCCACCGCATCATTGATTGGAAAGGCATAGTCACCCGGTACACCAAACACATGGCCGATACCGAGATCTGCTAAACGATCCAAGGCATAAGTCACGACAGAAGGAGTCATCAAGCCGACATGAGGATCACTTGTTGAGTCTGATCGTGGTCTTAGCGATAGGCCATGAGATAGGTCGCTATTCGGTATCGAGACAAAGATTCGATCGCGATGAACTGAGGCTTCTTTTTGAGAATGGCCTTGGTGTTGGGCTGCTCACGATCATGCGGCTGGTGCGGTTTGAACGTGAGCAAGGCTGGGCATGAGCTGGATGACGACTCGTAGACGCTGCCATTGGAATCATTGGCTACAAGCGGAATCAACCCGGGCTAGCAACACTTGCCTTCGTGGTCGGTGAAGCCACACAGGACTTCGAGCTGATTGTTGTGCGACTGGGGTTGATGATGATTGATCAGAATTTTTAGATGGCGCCGGTCAGCACGAGTTCTTCTGGTTGAGCATCCGACTTTTCACGAGATGAAAGGGGGTCGAGGCTGATCAGCAGTTTTGTTGCTGATCCGGTGGGTTGCGGTGGAATGGTCATCACCACATTGCCTGCCTGATCCGGCAGAAAGTGAACGCAGCCTTTAACCCCGTCTGGCGTCACAGCCCAGAGGCGGTAAAGCCTTCCTTCAGGAGCCTGCGGCAGTCGATTCAAGGTGAGGAGGTTGCTTGCCTGTCCAGGACGAATGAGAACCTCACCATGTGCGCTTTGCATCTTTCCTAGTGTCGTGGCATGCAGCTCCACCCTTTGATCACCAGGGTGAAGAGAGATGGGGGACGTTTCTCTTCTCACAGAAGCGATCTGCAGTTTGGATTGATAAAGCTCAACGCCAGTAATCGCGAGGATCAGAAGTAAGGCTCCAATCAACCAGTTCTGGGGGTTGGAGGTGCTTTTTTTAATCGACGAATTCAGAACTCTCTCTCTGACTGCATCAGAAAGTGGCGGTGCAGAATGATTCTCGATTCGGCTGTGGGTTGTTTGCAGGTTCTCAAGAAGAGTTTGCTCTTCTTGAGACAATGGTTCAGTCGCCAAAGCTGTTTGCTCTTCAGGACTGAGGTTGCCCAGCACCTTCCCGGCTAACAGTTCATCCCGTTTGCTGAATTCATCGTGGATTTGAGAACGCGAAGTCATTGTTAGTTTTCCTCTTGTGATGAAAGTGCATGACGGAGTTTGAGCAATGCCCGACGACTGATCGTCTTGACCGTTCCCAGTGGCAGTTGTAGCGATGCTGCAATGTTGCTTTGACTGATGTCTTGGTGATAATTCATGGCCAGGATCTGTTGTTCACGCGATGAGAGCTGAGCCAGGGCCTGTTCAAGTCGGAATCGGGAATCAACGGCCTGGAGATCAATTGGATCCTGCTGACAGTGAGCTGGACGAAATCGTTCGAGAATTCGTCGGCGATTGCGATGTTTGTTAATTCTGTTGAGGCCCATCGATCGGGTCAGGAGCAAAAGGTACTGACGGATTTCCCCACGATTCGAATCGAAGCCCCCACGTTGTAAGCGTACGAAAACATCGTGAGTGAGATCTTCAGCCTCCTGTCGCTGTGAGAGAAGGCTGAAGGCGAGCCGATGCACAGCAGCTGAATGTTCGTCGTAGAGGAGGGCTAGCTCCTCAGGACTGATGGCTTCATGAGAGCTCACGTGTGACCCTGCAGCACCAGATCCTGGACCCCAGTCCAGAGGTAGATCCCACCAAATGTCAGCAGAACCATGGCACTAATTCCCGTGATCTGCTCCCCACGTTTGAGCAGGGCGCGGCGCAGACCACCGAGTTCAACACCTAATCCTGCTAGCAAGATCACCATGCTGTATCCAATGGAATACAAAACCATTGATAGAACTGCCAACGGTGGCGTGCTTGTGGCTGCAGCTGCACTGAGTACGGCGGCAAGCACCGGGCTTGCACAGGGAGATGTGACCAAAGCGAAGGTGAATCCAATCAAGAAAGGGCCTGCCACAACCCTGTGGATCCATCTCGGCACTGCAATGCCTCCAACATTGAGGCGATGCCAGGGGAACCGGGGGCCCCAACCTTTCAACTGCAAAGCCATGGCAATCACGATGACACCTGCAGTGACGAACAATCCACCTCGGTGATCAATGATCAGTGCTCCTGCCAAGGATGTGAACAAGCCAAGAATGCTGTAGGCCGTCACCACGCCAAAGCTGAACTGGATCACCTTGCCAGGGTTTGGGCGTTGCTGCTTTTGAGCCCCCAGATAAGAGAGCTGTACGGGAAGCAACGCAAGCACACAAGGAGACACGCTGGCAATCAGTCCGCCTCCGAAGGCCAGTGCTGGCAACCCGAATACAGCCCAGGCATTTTGCCCAGTCCAACGTGTGAGCCAATCTGCATAGCTCTGACTGATTAACAGAACGGCTGACTCAAGCTGCGCTGCAGAAATGACAACAACCGCTGCGATCAAGGCGAGAACCAAGAACTGAGCGCGGCGTGATGTCCAGAGATGTCTAGTGGAAGTTGCCATGTCCCTTCAGCGACCAAGCATGAAGCGAGTTTTCTTGATGGCCTGGAGATAAGGATCAAGCTTGGTCTGCGCACGAAACGTTTTAACTGCTTCGCCGGTTTCTGGATTGAAGATGCTGACCAGACTGGTTTGACTCCTATTGCGCATAAAGAATTGCCCTAAGCCGAGTTTCTCTGCTCGTGCAGCAGAAGTCTGAGCAGCGGTGGAATTAGAGACATCGAATCTCACCCAATGCACTGAGTTGCCTTCTTGTTGGCGTAGGGAGTTCATGACAGGCTTAATTTTCTGGCAAGCGCTGCACCAGGTTGCATAAACCTCAACCATCACCGGTTTTCCCTGGAGAGAGGTGGCGAGGGGACTTGCTGCTTTTGCTGGTTTTAAGAGCGAAAGTGCCACAGGTGTTTCTGGAAGTGGGGCCAGAGTTGCGGCGATAGGAACAAAGGCAGCTCCCAACAGTGTGATGACCAGAGCACGTTGTTTCAAAGTGAGAGTTGAATCACTGCCTATCCATACCGGCGGAGCGCTCAATCGGATTCAAAACAGAGCAGAGTTGATCCAACCAGATCTGGGAGCCCCCTTCAAAGCAATTAAAAACCAAATAACGAACAAACCTCAAATGGGTTCAAGCTTGGAACGTGTTCGGCTATTAAGTAACATCGCAAGCAAAAACCCTAGAAACTGAACCATCACGACTGAAGGCCCTGAAGGAAGATTTGACAAGCCTGAAAACAAAAGTCCTAGCAATGCGCACCCACCACCAATGACAGATGAGATGATCACATAAATAGGAAAACTTCGACTAAGCAATCGACCTGCACAAGCAGGAATCACAACAAAAGCTGAAATCAACAAAACGCCTACGGCTTTTATTGATATTGCAACAACAACAGCCAAAAGAATGATAAATGCCAAACCATGCCAACGCGTCCGAACTCCCATCGCACCCGCTAAGTCTTGATTGAGAGTAAGCAACACCTGAGCCCGCATACTTAGGCCAAGATAGATAACACTTGCAACCAGAAAACCGGCAATAACAATAACATCAAGCCGACTTATTCCGAGGATATCCCCGAACAAAAGCTGTTGAATTCCTCCTCGATAGGTTTCTACACGGCTAAGCATCAAGATTGCTATTGCAAGTGAACTTGAATAAACAATGTTGAGCAGCGCATCCGTGGGAAGAGCGCTGCGCTCAACCAACTGACTAACAAGCAGTGCGAACAGAACAGCAAAAGGAATCAAAACAAGGGTGGGATTTACCCCGAGCAAAATGCCTAAGGTGATTCCTAACAGGGATGAATGGCCTAAAGCATCGCTGAAAAAAGACAGCTGCCTCAGAACAGCAAAGCTGCCAAGTACACCGCCAAGGGCTCCGGTGAGCATGCCGCCAAGTAAGGCGCGTTGCATGAACGGCTCAGACAGGAGGCTTAAAAAATCTGCTTCAGCCATGGGGCTGATGGCGCTGAGAGACCATGTTCAGTCCATAAAGCTCACCCACACGCTCCTCACTGAGGGTTGCCTCAGGACTACCACTGCAGCGCAGACTTCGGTTTAAGCACAGCACCTGATCGCTGCTTCGGCGGACCATCTCAAGATCGTGAGACACCTGCAAAACAGTCCAGCCTTCCTGACGACGTAGTTCCAGGAGTTGTTGTTGAAACTGCTCAATGGAATGAACATCTAAACCTGCTTGCGCTTCATCAAGCACGAGCAATCGACGAGGACGAACAAGGCAAAAAGCCAGCAACACCCGCTTCAACTGACCACCTGAAAGTTCAGTCAACAGGCGATGACGTAGATCACAGGTTTGAGTTCGCTCTAGGGCCGTCAACACGGCATCCTTTCTCTGCTTCCCTGATCTCCAGGGCAGGCGTGGCCCCGGCAAATCAAATCCGAACCCAACAAACTCAGAAACGGTGAGAGGCAATAAACCTTGAACCACAAGGTTTTGGGGTACGTAGGCGATCTGCGCACGCACAGAACGCGGTAAACAACCATGCGCATCAAGGGGTTGACCCAACAACTCAACTCGACCAGATGCGTGAGGAAGCAGCCCTAACAAAGCAGAGACAAGAGTGCTCTTTCCTGCTCCATTAGGACCAACGAGGGCCGTGTCACTTTCTGCGGGAAGGGCGAAGGAAACGCCTTCTACTGCCAAACGTCCACGACGTTCGACACTGAGATCATGAACCGTTAGGACTGCTTCTTTCACGCTCATCACTAGCCGCCGAAGGCCTTGATGAGGGAGGCCACGTTGCTCTTCATCACTTTAAAGTAAGTGTCGGGTTGTTTCGACGCTTCTTCCGAACCAGTCTCCAATGGGTCAAAGGTCACGACGTTGACACCAAGATCCTCTGCTACGGCGTTAAAAGAGCGATCACCTTCCTGGGGTTCACTTAGCAGAGCCTTGAGTTGGGTCTGCTCCACTCTGTTGGACACGCGTTGGAGATCCGCGGGAGTGGGGTTCATCTCGGGAACGTCAACGACAAACTCAGCTTTGAGGTCATAACGCTCTGCGAAATAGGGTGCGAAGTCATGGAAGGCGATGAAGGTCTTACCACTGAAAGGCTTGAGCTGAGTGGCAAAGGTTGTATTCAACTCCTTCAGCTGATCGCTGTATGCAGACGCCCGTTGGGTATAGCCGTCAGCACAATCTGGATCAGCCTTGACCAAACCGTCACGGATGTTTTCGACCTGTTGGACAGCGCGGAGTGGATCCAACCAAATGTGGGGATTAACCTCACCATGATCGTGATCATGGTCATGGTCGTGGTCACCACCCTCGTCCTCATCCGACTCAATCACAGCAACACCGCGACTGGTGTCAATCACCTGAAGCGAGTCGTTTTCGGCTGAATCGGTCAGCTTGTCGAGGAAATATTCCATACCCAAACCATTCTTAACCAAGACTGAAGCCTTACTCAGGGCAGCAATGTCAGAAGGAGTGGCCTGAAAATCGTGGGGGCCAAGGTTGGGTGGAATCAGGGCCGTGACAGTCGCACACTCACCGGCGACCGCTTCTGTAAACAGAGTGATTGGCAAAAACGTTGTAACAACGTTTAGCTTTGATTGATCGCTCTTTGGATCTGTTTTTTGTGCAGTGCCACAGGAGACAAGAGCCGCCATAAGCAGCAGAGTTCCTGAAACAGACCAGAGAGATTTAGGACGAAGGCTTGAGGGTAACAAAGACATGAGAGGACATTAAATAAGAAAGAACGAAGGACGTAGTTTAAAAGTTAAAGGTTGTTTTCACCAATCCACCGAGCTGACTCAAAGTATCATCGCCACCATTTAGATCAGTATTCTGACCTTCAGGACGACTCAAATAGAACAATGCGGGTGTAACACTAATGTTGTCGGTAACCTGGAATTGATACCACCATTCCCAGACGTAATTACCATCTGCAGGAACTGCATCACCCTTCAAATCTGTTGCGAAAACAGGCTGTCCGACAGCCATACCTGCATTGTTACCCTTCAAGAAAACGTCACTCCATTCCAGGCCAACATTCCATGACTGACTTGCCCTGACATCTCCATCATTCTTAGCGTAGAGAGAGTTGTAACCATAACCTGCAGAGATCGATGGTATCCAACCACTGTCTTGTGGCTGCCAAGAACCACCAATGCCCCAAGCATTCATAAAGGCTTTACTGCCAGAGAAGTAATTATCGGCAGCAAAGGTAGTGCCGAATCCACCGACCAATTCAGACGGGCTTTGAACGCCCGACCAAATAGCGGCGATGTTCCAGTTTTCTGATTCATACGCAAGTTGTACAGTTCCTGAAGCCTCGGAAAATTCAGTTCCTATACCACCAGCATTCGGGTCTGAACTAGAGCCTTGAGCAGCGACATAATTCGCAGAGACACTGAAACCGCTGTCAGTGGACCAACTAACACCTGCACCAGCTCCCAGGTTTTTGTTG
>NZJA01000115.1 GCA_002691835.1 Planctomycetota bacterium | reverse complement strand
GCGGGTTTGTCATTTCGACGCAGGTCGAAGGAGCTGCCCGTCTTTTGGCTGAGTGCACACGAGAAATCTGCATCGGTGAAATTATGCAGGTGGGGAACGCCGGGAACCTCAATCTGACTCTTGGTGAATACGAAGAAATTATTCATCGAAAGACCGCGATCCTCTATGGATTGTCCTGCCGACTTGGAGCGATGCTCTCAGGGGCTGATCCTGATCAGGCTGATGCGATGGAGCGATACGGCAATCGAATGGGTGAGGCTTTTCAGATCATCGATGATTCGCTCGACCTCATAGGGGATGCCGAAGTTGTCGGGAAGTCGCTCGGAACCGATTTGGCGAATGGCAAGCTGACCCTGCCCGTCCTGCTTTTGAGGGAATCCCTCGACGAACAGGGTCGTCAGCGACTTCTGAAACTTCTGGAAATCTGCCACAGTTCCGATGAGGCAAATCATGAGCGTTCAGAAATCGCTGCGATGCTGGCCGAGCACGGAATCATGGAAATGGTTCGTGAGCGAGCCAGATCGGTGGTGACAGATGCTCTCGAAGCCCTGCGATCCGCTGCGAAACCCGGTCCTGCCCGTCAACGACTGGAAGACTTGGCTGAATACATCCTTCAGAGAGAGTTGTAGGAGGCGCATGCAATCCAGCGAAGAACTATCTCACGTCAACGAGGATGGTGAAGCCAGCATGGTAGATGTTGGCGACAAGAAGGTCACCGACCGTCGGGCCGTTGCTGAGGGGCGCATTCAAATGAGCCCCGCAACTCTCGAAAAAATTGTCGAAGGGGATGTGGAAAAGGGCGATGTTTTGACAGTGGCTCGCCTGGCGGCGATCCAGGCTGCAAAGGAAACCTCCCGCTTGATTCCTCTTTGTCACCCGCTCCCACTCGATCATGTTGATGTCGAGTTGGATTATGGCAGTGAAGCTGAAAAAGCCTGGGTCACCATTCGGGTTCAGACCCGCGTTCAGGCGAAGACGGGTGTTGAAATGGAAGCACTCGTTGCTGTTAGCAATGGATTGCTGACGATCTATGACATGTGTAAAGCCATCGATCGCGAAATGCAGATTGGGCCGATCCACCTGTTGGAAAAATCGGGCGGGCGCACGGGTCACTGGACTCGATAAACGTTCGTTTGAACTGGGGTATGGGAAAGAGAAAGAGTAACCATGGCACAAGTCATCGATGGCAAAGCACGAGCAAAGGAACTGCGCAAGGAACTCAAAGGACGTGTTCGGGAGTTCACAGAACAGACTGGGCATCCACCGGGTTTGGGCGTGCTGCTTGTCGGCGGAGATCCAGCGAGTGCTGTCTACGTGCGCAATAAGGAAAGAGCCTGTGAAAAAGCCGGGATTCGTTCTTTTCACCATCAGCTACCGGATGACGCGACTCAGGAGCAAGTAGAAGAGGTCATTGATCAGCTCAATGCTGATCCGCATGTTCATGGCATTCTTTTGCAGCTCCCTCTTCCAGCTCATCTCGATGCAGAGCCGCTGCTATTGAGAATCTTGCCCGAGAAAGATGCGGATGGCTTCCATCCGATAAATGTCGGTCATCTTGCCGTCGGGCAGCCTACCTTTGTTCCTTGCACTCCGCTGGGGTGCATCGATTTACTGCGATCTGCCGGAGTTGAGATGAAGGGCGCAGAGGCTGTCGTCGTCGGACGTTCCAATATCGTAGGAAAGCCTGCGGCTCAACTGCTCTTGGCTGAGGGAGCGACCGTCACGATCTGCCACTCAAAGACAAAAGATTTGCCAGCACATGTGGGGCGAGCCGATATCGTCGTCGCCGCAGTGGGTGTTCCTGAAATGATCCAGGGAGAATGGATCAAGGAAGGGGCTGCAGTGATCGATGTCGGCATCAATCGGCTCGATGATGGCCGTTTGGTGGGAGACGTCGACTACGAGTCTGCCTTTGAAAGGGCTGCATGTATTACACCGGTTCCTGGGGGTGTGGGTCCCATGACGGTGGCAAAACTGCTGGAGAATACTTTGGACGGAGCTATCCGTCACGAAGCCAGCAAACGAAAGACGGTTTAGATCAGTCGTCAGGTGAAACCTGTCAGGGGGTGCTATGAGTCGTGAGATTCAGCAACTGCCTCAGTTGCTTATCGATCAGATTGCTGCGGGTGAGGTGATCGAGCGGCCGGCATCCGTGGTCAAGGAACTCATTGAGAATTGTCTGGATGCCGGATCTTCCAGGATCGATGTGGAGTTGGAAGAAGGCGGGAAGCGCCTGATCCAGGTCACCGACGATGGTCAGGGGATCCCTGCCGACCAACTGCCCATGGCTTTGGCAAGTCACGCGACATCCAAGCTGCGCGAAGCAAAAGATCTGGATCATATATTGACCCTGGGATTCAGGGGAGAAGCCTTGTCCAGCATGTCGGCTGTCGCCTCTGTTGAAATCGCATCACGCACGCCAGATTCAGATGTCGCTCACAGAATCATCGGTCGCCATGGCGAAGCGGAGGACGCTTCACCGACGGCGATGCGGCATGGAACCAGAATCCGCGTCAGCGATTTGTTTTCTTCGGTCCCCGCACGCCGGAAATTTCTTAAATCCAACTCCGCTGAGGTCGCCAGATGCTCAGCAGTAATCAAAGCAGCCGCGATGGCTCATCCGACCGTTGGGTTTTCTCTGACGCACGATGGGAGAGTGGTACTCAAGTATCCTGCAGATCAGTCTCTTCCACAGCGAATCGCAGAGGTCTTGGGAGAGGATTTACAGGACCGAATGTTGCCCATCTGTGAATCAGATGGAGTGACAGGATGGATCGCCAGGCCGGATGTACAGAGAAGAAATTCAGACGGAATATGGACTTTCCTGAATGGTCGCCCGCTCAAGGACAAGGTTCTTCAGCACGGTGTTCGTGAAGGTTTCAGGGGATATCAGATTCCCGGGTTTTTTCCGGTGGCAGTGATCGGTATTGAAGTGGACCCGGGTGAAGTGGATGTCAATGTTCACCCATCCAAGCTGGAAGTTCGTTTCCGTCAGCGGGAATCCATCCATCGTCGGGTAAGGCGTGCCATACGAGCGACTCTCGAACAAGAGGGATCGGTTCCCCGTTTACAGATGGATTCCGCCGAACCGACTTTGCGAACCCCTTCCGAGTTTGCGGCGCATCCCAAGATGGCTTCGGGGGGCGATTCGGTGGCTTCGGGACAGGATGAGGTTCTCGTTAATTCGGGCCCGGCTTCCCGTTTTGACGGAGCGGTCTCTCCAGAGGTGGGGGACGCCATGTATAACGCTATTCAGATCGCAGAAGGAGCGTCGCCAGAGTCGGCCTTGGAATCTCCCGTAAAATCGATCGAGGGCGGATCGGCGAATCTGGTCGGGGAATCAGTTCGTGTTTTCCAGGTGAATGATGCATTCCTGATTCTTGAGGAAGAGGAGGGTTTGCGAGTCATCGATCAGCACGCACTCCATGAAAAAGTTTTGTATGAAGAAATCCTTGAGCAACGGGAAAAGGGAACCGCTTCACAAGGTTTATTGGTTCCCGAAACGGTGACACTGGATCCAAGAGAGTGGACTATCTTTGTCGAAACCCGTGAGTCACTGGCAGAGTTGGGTCTTGAAGCCGAAGAATTTGGTGAGGGCGTGGCTCTGGTGAGGGCGATTCCCCATGGATTTGAGGGGCGATCCCCGGCGAATCTGCTTCGCGATATTCTTGCATTGATGGCTCCCGTGATCTCGAACGGGGCACCTCTTCCTGATTTGAAAGAACGGCTTTTGCAGACGATGGCATGCAAGGCTGCTGTCAAGGCCGGGCAACCTCTTTCACAAGAAGCTCAGGAGGATTTGGTGCGGGCAAGAGACAGAGCTTTTCAGCCGGAAAACTGTCCACATGGCCGCCCATCCGAATTGTTTATTTCCTGGCAGGAATTACAGCGACGATTCGACCGTAAATAGGCTTGATTTCTTCCGGATTCCTGACAGTCGTGGTAAATTATTCTTACGGTGTCTGAACTTCCTCAGAGCCGCATGTTGATTGTTGAAAGGCCGTCGATGGACCGTGCCCCTCAAGAGCCCTCACTGCTGATCGCCTTAGAGGCGGGGCTTGCATCCACTTTTCGCAGAAGGATTCGGGACCGTCTGGCTTCCTTCGGTGTCGAGGTTTCATTGGTCGAAGGGGAGGGCCGCAACTACTTGGAGGCCCACGGGGACGTCGAACCCTTGAGAACACTGGCGCTTGATACCTGGAAAGGTATCGAAAAGGCGATGTTCCTTGGCACTGCTCATCGCCACGTCGCCCACAACGGTCTTCAGGACAGCACTCCCATCCCAGTCGGAAACACTTCCGTCGGGGCCGGTCGCTTGACCGTGATTGCAGGGCCCTGTGCGGTGGAGGAAGAGGAGCGAACTCTCAGGTTGGCTGCCAGTGCCGCCGCCTCGGGAGCAACGTTGTTCAGAGGGGGCGCCTACAAACCGAGAACCTCGCCGTATGCTTTTCAGGGGCTTGGTGAAAAAGGACTGCAGATCCTCGCCCGCGCCCGCGAAGAGACGGGCCTCGGGATCGTGACAGAGATCCTCGATCCGAGAGATCTTGAGAAGGTCGCCGAAGTGGCCGATCTGCTGCAAGTCGGCAGCCGTAACATGCACAATTATTCCCTGCTGAAAGAGTTGGGACAGACACGGACACCGATCCTTCTGAAAAGGGGATTCTCAGCCACCAGTGAAGAGTTTCTTCTCGCTGCTGAGTACATCCTCTCCGGCGGCAACCCCAATGTGATTCTGTGTGAACGCGGAATCCGCTGTGCCGCGGCGACGAGACAGGTCGTTCTCGATCTCGGGGTGATTCCTGAGCTGAAGAAAAAGACGCATCTGCCGATCCTCGTCGATCCCTCACATGGATCTGCTGAGGCCTACCGGGTCCCCGCACTGGCTCGCGCAGCGGTCGCTGTGGGTGCCGACGGCCTTTTACTGGAAGTCCACGATCAACCAGAGGAAGCGCTTTCCGATGGAAGGCAGGCATTGTCTCCTGAAGAGTTCAAGAAGCTGGTTCCAGTTCTTGGAGGCTTGCATGAGTCAATTCGCTCTTTGGAATCTCGCTCAGGCGGAGCCGTAGCGAGTGCTCGTGGCAGGGAGGACGCTTGAATCTTGCACCTTCCGCCCATGTCCCCGGATTTGAGAGTCGGGCAGTGGGGTCAGGGGGATTCCTTCATGTGCGTCCCGAGGATCGTCGCAAAACCAGCAGCCTAAGACTGACATGGGTTGCTGATCTGGGCCCTCATAATGCGAGACGCAGCCTCGTGCCGGCTTGTCTCATGCGTGGAACCCGCCAGCATCCTTCCCAACGATTGCTCAATCTTCGTAGTGAAGAACTTTGGGGACTCTCCGCGAATACTTCTGTCGATCGCTGGGGTCAACGCCATTTGATTTCTTTACGTGCCGAATTTCCAGACGAAAGCCATCTTCCCGAAGGCGAAACCGTTTTCGATGACGCTGTCGGTCTGCTGGAGCAGTTGGTCTACGAGCCTCATCTGATTTCAAACCAGTTTCCCGAAGAAATTGTGGTCTCTGAAATCCTGCAGCATCGCCGTTCTATTGAGGGGCGCATCGATAACAAGTCTGGTTGGGCTTATCAGAGATGTCTTGAGGAAGCCTGCTTCGACGAGCCTTGGCGATACCATCAGCTAGGCACTCTCGAAGATCTTGAAAGCCTCGACGCTTCGGCGATGACTTCTTTGTGGAGTGAACTGGTGACACACCAACCACTGCATGTTCATTACAGTGGCAAGATGGTGGGCGAGCAGGTTCAGGATCGGTTGACCTCTCTCTTTCGGGGTAACCGGGCGAGCCAAGAATCGCTGACACCGATTCAGGGAATCCGAGCGGCTTCGGAACCCAGAGAAATGGTCGAATATGCGAAGGTCCAGCAATCAAACCTGGTCATGTCACTCCGGACGATGATTTCCTATGATCATCCCTTGCATGAACCGCTGATGGTCGCGAATGGAATTCTTGGTGGCTTTCCTCATTCGCGTTTGTTCACGCAAGTCCGTGAGAAAGAGAGTTTGTGCTACTCAATTAACTCTCAGGTCGACAGCAACATGGGAATGATGTTCGTCACTTCAGGTGTCGATCATGATTCAGTTGAGAAAGCTCAAGCAGGGATTGATCAACAGATCGATTTCGTTCGTAAAGGTGAGTTTTCAGATGAAGAGTTCTCGATGACTTTGGCAGCTTTGGATTCCAGACTGCGCATGGTTCAAGATAGCCCTGCTGCCCTGGCAGACTACGACCTTCGTACCCGGCTCTCTGGAAGGACCCCCAGTCTTGAGGATCTTCGCGGACGTGTTGCTGCTGTAGCCCGTGAAGATGTGGTTTCTGCTATGGAGCTGGTCCATCCGGATCTGACTTTCATTCTTGCACCGGAGGATATGTCTTGAGTTGGTCTGAAGATTCTACAGTTCTTGAAAATGCAACCTTGCGAGAAAAGGTCACTGAGCGGGTTCACTCCAGTGGTGCTCGTGTAGCCTTTTGTCACAAGCCGGGCTACCTGAGAACTTACGCCTGCTTTGCGACGAATTTCGGCAGTGTCGATGATCGCTATCGAATCGGTGGTGGAGAAGAAGTCGTACTTCCGGATGGCGTTGCCCATTTCCTTGAGCACAAGATGTTTGAGGGAGTTGAAGAAGATGCGTTCCAGCAGTTCAGTCGGCTTGGAGCCAGCGCGAATGCATTTACAGGATTCAACGGTACTTCCTACCTCTTTTCCTGTACGGATCGATTCTATGATTGCCTCGGGCACTTGGTCAGATTTGTCCAGTCGCCTCATTTCACTGAAGAGAATGTTGAAAAAGAAAAAGGAATCATCGGTCAAGAAATCCGCATGTACGAGGATATGCCGGGCTGGCGAGTTTATTTCAATCTCCTCGAGGGGATGTATCAGAGCCACCCTGTTTCAAAAGACATTGCCGGAACTGTAGAAACGATCGCTGGAATCACCGCTCCATTACTGAATCGTTGCTGGGAAGCATTCTATCATCCGTCCAACATGATCCTTTTTGCAGTTGGAGATCAGTCCGAAGAAGAGTTTTTTGATCAAGCGGATCGCCTATTGTTGGAAACCAACCTCGGCCCAGCTCCTGCGATTGAAAAAATTTCAACTCCTGAAGCGATGGCCCCTGCGAAATCTCAAGTTCGTCAGGAAATGCAGGTGGGCAGATCCAAGCTGCTCTTTGGCTGGAAAGATGTTCACCCAGGCCTGAGTGGTCAGGATCTGGTTCAGAAAGAACTCGCTTCTGACTTGGCTCTGGAGTGTGTTTTTGGTCAGAGTGGAGCGCTTTTTGAAAAGCTCCAGTCCGAGAACCTTGTCGACGATTCTTTCGGTGGTGGGTACATGATTTATGGGGATGTGGGGCATTCAGCGATCGGTGGAGACGTTGCGGAGCCGGAAAAAGTTCTCGACTTCATCCAGGCGGAATTACCCGGAATCCTTGCACAGGGGATCGACGAGGCGGATATCGACCGGCAGCGTCGAGCAACCACCGGGCAACTTTTACGAAGTTTCAACTCGCTTGAGAATATCGCTGGCAGTTACTGTAGCTCCCGATTCATGGGAGGAGACCCCTTCGAGGTGGTCGATCTCCTCAACAGGATAAAGCCTGCTGATGTTGCGGAACGATTGCACAGTCATGTGCAGCCCGAGAATCTGGTCTCATCGATCATCTCTCCCGCCGGTCAGTAGTTCAGATCCTCGATTTTGGTCCACCGTTCGTTTTGGGATGGCGGCTGACCGTTCAATCCGGGGAGCGCAATTAATCTGCAGATGGGTAGGGGCAATATGGCACAACATTGGAAAATTCTAGTCTGGCTGATCGCTGGAGTCATCGTCGGCATTGGCCTGCAGCAGATGACAGATGCTCCCGGATCGATTGGTGCGACTCTGGAAGTCGACTCGGGTGGCCAGTTGGTTGTCCGATCCATCTCCAGAGACCTCACACCCAAAGGCCGATCCAGCGCAGAAAAATTGCGTGTAGGGGATCAGGTTGGCGGCATCGTTATCAATGCTGGAATGGAAGACGAAAATCGCCTCGGCGAATTTTCAAAACCTGAAGACGTCACCCGTTTCCTTGCAGAAGCAGGAGCTGGTGGAGTGGCGACCATCACACTTGTCGATGGGATGGATAGAAGTTGCCAGGTCGTTCTCGATCCTGGCTCCGATCGCTCTCGGTGGCTTTATCCCTTCGTGTTCCTCGCAGACATCTTTATGCGTCTGCTGAAGATGTTGATCATGCCGCTGGTCTTTACTTCCATCGTCACCGGAGTTGCAGGCCTCGGTGGTGGAGAAGACTTTGGACGTCTGGGTCGCAGGACCTTTGGTTACTACATCACGACCTCTTTTCTGGCGGTAGGTTTAGGCCTGATTTTGGTCAACCTGATTCGCCCCGGAGAGGGAGCGCAGTTGGGTCTTTCGACTCAGGCCCAGTTGGGCCAAGAGTCAGAAAACTGGCTCGATATTCTGCGTCGAATGGTTCCGGAAAATGTCTTCGATGCATTCACCGGAAACGGGAATATGCTTCAGGTGATCTTTTTCGCCTTGCTCTTTGGTTTCTTCATCACTCGTGCTCCAGAACGTCCAAAAAAGATTCTCACTGATCTGCTCGATTCAGCATTTCAGGTCGTCATGCTCATGGCGTCTTGGGTCATGAAGCTGGTTCCCTACGGAGTCTTCTGTCTTTTGGTGAAAGTGGTTGGCGAAACCGGGTTTGATGTTTTTATTCCCCTGAGCACCTACATGCTGACAGTTTTCTTGGCGCTGGTGATCCATGCTGGAGTGGTTTTGCCACTGCTGTTGAGCATTGTCGCCAGGGTCTCCCCCCTGAAATGGTTCAGGGCGATGAGTCCCGTGCTGATGACAGCATTTTCGACTTCGTCATCTTCTTTGACCCTTCCGACAACTCTCAACACCTTGAAGAGCCGTGGAAAAGTTTCTAATAAGACGAGCTCTTTTGTCGCCCCATTGGGAGCTACTGTGAACATGGACGGTACCGCACTCTACGAATGCATCGGAGTCGTATTCCTGGCACAGTACTACGCTTCTACAGGTGACTATGTTTTAACTTTTGGATCGCAGGTGACAGTAGTGATGGCGGCGTTCCTCGCCTCTATTGGCGCTGCCGGAATTCCATCTGCAGGCCTGATCATGATGCTGACAATCTTGAGTGCCCTGAAGCTTCCTCTCGAAGGTGCAGCGCTTCTTTTGGCGGTAGATCGCCCTCTGGATATGTGCAGAACCATGGTCAATGTATGGAGCGATACCGTGGGATCAGCCATCGTTGCGACCCGAGAGGGTGAAAAAGGCCTGGGAGATTTCGAATCTCCAGCNCCAACGCCCGAAAGCTGATCGGCACGATCGCCTCGCCCCTCAGGGGGCAGGCATGGTATGCTTTGGAGCTGTTAGTTACAGAGAAGGAAGGATCGCACCATGGGAGTACCCGCAACACAGCTTAGAGTTGGTCAGGTCATCAACTTCGAGGATGATCTCTGGGTTTGCGTCAAGCTTGAGCAGAAGAAACTCTCCAAAGGGGGAGGTGCTGTTCAGGCGAAACTGAAAAACCTGCAGCGTGGGGATCACATCACGCATCGCTTCCGCTCAGCAGACAAGGTTGAAACAGCATTCCTGGACAAGAAAAATTGTGAATACCTTTACCCTGAAGGTGAAAGTTTCATCTTCATGGATACTGCTGATTATGAGCAGTACCAGCTTCATGTCGACTTCGTCGGAGATCTGATGCCATTTGTAAAACATAATGAGCATGTCACCGTCACCTTCTATGAAGAAAAGCCGGTTTCGGTAGATCTTCCTCCGGCAGTTGTTCTGCAGATCGCAGAGACTGAGCCGGGTTTTAAGGGTGATAGTGTCAATAATGTCTACAAGCCTGCCAAGTTGGAAACCGGGCTTGAGGTGAAGATTCCGAATCATGTCAATGAGGGCGATCTGGTCAAGATCTCGACTGATACGGGTGATTTTATTGAACGGGTGAAGGCCTGAAAATTAACGGAGTCAGTCGGAACTCAGTTCATGAACTCTCATGAGAGTCGAATAGCGAACGATGAAAAAGCCTCGTCAGGTCGTCAATGACCTGTCGAGGCTTTTTCGCAGGCTTCTCATTCCGCGACAGAACTGTTTCTGTCCCCCCATAGAGGGGTGACGGATGTATCCGGCGTCAAATCCCAGTTGTGCCAAAGTTTGCTGGGAAACTCGACCGATCGCGTGAACACTTGCTTTTGGAAACAGGTTAATAAAGCTTTTGAGGATCTCCTGGCCAGCCTGTTCTTCTTCCCGTTTCGGTTTTCGATTGGTGAGAGGTTCACCGGCTCTGAATGGGTGCCATGGGACCGCATTCCAGAGAACCAGTCGCGAATCACCGGCGATCTCGCCCCAGACAATCGTTGCAGATCTTTCCTTATAAGGTTTGTCTGCGATGGAGGAGCGTTTCATGGGACGGCCAATTGCCCAATCAAGGCTTTCTGGACCCTGTATGAGGTTCTCGCCCGTGAATGGGATTCCTGTGAAACGACAGCCCGCCCAACCTGCCGCTTCCCCGACAAGGATGGCTTCGGCATTCTCGTGGGCCAGTAGGTACTGACGAAGATTTCCTCTGCGAATGGTGGGGGCTTTAGCCAGATCCAGCTCGGGGTCACATTCCCGCCAGGGATTGAAAAGTGTTTCTGGAGAAGGCCCCGCTATTTTCCGAAGAAAGCGATCGACAGACTTTTTGAATTCAGCGGGCATCTCGGATCTCCTGTCGCATACAAAAGACGCTTCCTCCGGATTTGAGAAACTCGTCTGTTTCAGTTTCGATGACTCGAAATCCATGAGCTTTGAGGTTTGCGGACGTCACTGGTGTTTGACTACTGATCAGAACATGAGAGCCGTCTGGGGACCACATGTTCCCAGCAAGACGATGTTGTGCCTCTTGTGGGTCTACTTCGATCAGGTTTTCAAAAGCTCCGTTTAACAATTCCAATCCTTCAGAGTTAAAGGCATCGGCAACAATGGCGATGGTTGATTCGTTGAGTATCGCCAATGCAGTATCGAGATGGTAGTAGCGTGGGTCGGGCAGTTCGAGAAGGGCAAGATCCAGATCCAGAATCTCTGCCGCTGCAATGTGTCCGGCAAATTCGCTCCTCGGGCCAAGACCACACCAAAGCAATGGCCGAGTGAGATCTCGGAGGGTGTCTCCATTACCTTCCCATGTGGTGATTGTCGAAGGGAGTTCATCGCATTGGAGACCCAATTCTGTATAGGCTTTGAGGTGGAACTCTGTTTCCGGAATTCGATTGGGGTGATTCATGCGTCCGAGAATAATCCGGGGATTACCCCGTCGATCAGAAGTGCTGAGAGAGGGATTTGCAGTAAAGACGGCGTCTACCTGATCTGGCTCGACTTCAATTTGATGAACCTTCAGTCCGAGCTGAATGATCGACTGACAAAAGCGTTTCCACTGATCCCATGCGAGATCATGTCGGACATTACCGACCTGATCCTTCATATGCTCATTACGAACATCGACGATATCGAAGTGATCTGGGGGCCCAACCAGGACTCCTGTCACCGGGCCGGGAGGAGCAGATTCTCCACTGATTTGCTGCCATTCGTCGAGATTATGAATGATCTTCATGGTGGATCTCCTCTTCGGAAGATGCCAAGAGCGGCAAAATCCCTTCGAGCGCTTTTCTGTGAAGAACGGGAAGTTTGTTTGAAGACTGGGGTGTGATTTGTCGACAGTTCTCAGGAGTGGGCCCATGCCAACGGCAAAGTACTGGTTTGACTTCCAGTTGTCGGTGGGTGATGGAGTGCTTGAATGAATCTCCGAACCCAATGATGTCGGGATGGCCAAAGCCTCTCTGATTCAGTTCAGCTGTCAGGATCTGTTTTGTATTCGCCGGTTTTAGATCTTGATTTGTGGGCTCGATCCGAACCAGTACTGGACCGAAGTGCTTGGTGAGCAATTCAGTGTTCCCAGGAAACAATAAAAGCTCTTTGCCGGTCGTGAAGAGCGCACTGAGCCATTGCTGTTTCTCGACAGGACGGCGCTTCTTGGGTTCTGGCCACTGGTGGGGGTCGCCTGAAGATCGAGCTTGGCAATCGACAGCAAGCGGGCACTCGTTGCACCGGGGGTTTCGGGGCGTGCAAACTTTTCGTCCCAAATCCATCATGGCCTGGTTGTGGTCACCCGGGTGATCTGGGCTCAGCCATGACTGCGCGATTTGACGAATCGATTTTTTGGCTTCTCCCTTTCGGAGATCGCCAGGCACTTTTCTGTGGCGGCTAATCACTCGTTCAACATTACCGTCGACGACGGGTAATCCCTGATCAAATGCAATGCTGCAGATGGCAGCGGTCGTGTATTCACCAACTCCTGGAAGAGCTCTGACCTCTTCAGGGTCCATCGGGAACTCGCCGCAGTGTTCTTTCACAAGTTGTTGAGCCGCCCGGTGCAGATTTCGTCCGCGAGAGTAATAGCCCAGTCCGGCCCAGTCTTCGAGGACCGCTTCCTCATTAGCGGCAGCGAGGCTGGCGATATCAGGGTAGTGATCCATGAATTTTTGCCAGTAAGGAATGACTGTGGCGATCTGAGTTTGTTGAAGCATGACCTCTGAGAGCCAGATCCCGTAGGGATTGCCGCAGCCTCTCCATGGCATTTCCTCAGGATTTCGGGAATACCACCCGAGAAGCCTGTCTGGAATAGATGGTGTCTTTCCGGAATCACCCATAGATCTGCTCAAGTCCTCTTCATGTTATTGGCAATGGACCCCAGATTGACTACATTCCATGTCATGAGCAATACCTTCGGCGAGTACCTTCGCATCACGACCTGGGGAGAATCCCATGGCCCCGGAATCGGAGTGGTTCTGGATGGCCTTCCTGCCGGGCTACCGGTGACACCCGAACTCCTTCAGCAACAGCTGAAAAGGCGACGCCCGGGGGGAGATCTGGCATCTCCGCGCAAGGAACCGGATGAACCGATGATTCTTTCAGGGGTCTATGAGGGGAAAACCCTTGGAACTCCGGTCTCCATCTACATCGAAAGCAGTGATGTTCGTTCGTCTGATTACGACTCAATTTCTGAGATCTATCGTCCCGGGCATGCAGATTTTACGACGGAGGCACGCTATGGCCATCGGGATCCCCGCGGCGGAGGCCGGGCGAGTGCTCGGGAGACAGCGGCTCGTGTCGCTGCAGGAGCCATCGCTGCAGAGTTTCTTCGCTTGGAACATGGCATCGAGATCGTCGGTTGGGTTTCTGAGTTAGCCGGTACCCGAGCTCCAGTGGAGATTGAGAAGATCACCCGGGAAGAAGTCGATTCGAGTCTGGTTCGCTGCCCTCATGAGGACACTTCATCTGAATTTGTTGCCGCTGTCTCTCAGGCCAGAGATGAAGGTGAGAGCTTGGGAGGTTGGGTCGGGGTGGTTGCCCGTGGAGTACCTGCCGGTTGGGGTGATCCAGTCTTTGGCAAATTGAAAGCCTGGATCGGGCAAGCCATGTTGTCGATCCCAGCGACTGTTGCGATCGAAATCGGTGACGGCATCGCCGCAACAGGGAAAACCGGAGGTGAAAACAATGACGCCTTCGGATTGACTGAAGAGGGTGAAATCGCTCCGGCCACGAATCGTAGCGGCGGATTATTGGGCGGGATTTCAAGTGGAGCACCCATTTGGCTTCGGGTCGGGTTCAAGCCGACGTCGACAATTCGAAGATCCCAGAAGTCCGTAAAGAAATCGGGTGAGGAAGTCCAATTTTCAGGAACAGGTCGTCACGATCCCTGTGTACTTCCGAGGGCTGTTCCTATCGTTGAATCGATGCTCGCACTCGTTCTCGCGGATCGGTTTCTGTCGAGGCGTGCTCTGCCACCCTTTGAAGGAAATGAATGATGGCCTGGATTCGTCAGGGAAATCCAGCGGACGATCCAGATGGGCTGTTAGAGCAAACATATACTGCTGCCAGAGGGCGAGCAGGGGATGTCGCAGAGATTTTGAAAGTAATGTCTCTTCGACCCGATCTTCTCGATGCGTTCATGAAATTTTATATTCAACTCATGAAGGGCCCAGGGGCACTGACTGTTGCTGAGCGAGAATGGATCGCAGTTCTCACCAGTCAGGCGAATGATTGCCATTACTGAATCCAGTCTCATGAGCAGGATCTCGCCACTGCTGACGGCGGTGAAGACCTCCTTCGATCGGTTCGGTCGGAGTTCTCCAAGGAAGAAAATCTCGATGAAAGACTGACTGCTTTACAGCAGTTTGTTCAAAAACTTGCGTTACTTTCTGGAGCCCAATCTGAAACGGACTGTGAGAAGCTGCGAGCAGTGGGATATTCAGATGAACAAATTCTCGAAGCAATCCACGTCATCGGTTTCTTTAGTCATATTAATAGGGTTGCTGAGGCTACAGGAGTGGATCTCGAACCTTGGATGTCGCCAAAAGACGATTCCTGAGAACGACCCTGAATTTCAATGCTGATTGCGGTAGCATGGACATCGAATATGGGAACTCCTCAGGGAGGAGTTCCCGTGGGCTTTTCACTGCCCTGAAATGTTGAGTCCTGCATGATGAGCCCTGCATGATGAGCACTAAAGAGTTGCTCAGAAGAGAGTCCGCAGAAGTGGAACAAAAATAGAAGTCAAAAGATCGTGATGAGTGGTAACCACATGAGTGATAAACCCCGATTAAATTCTGACGAGAGTTCCCACAAGGAACTGGATCAGCTGTTGATACGAATCCAGCGGCGGCGGGCATTCCTCAAAACGGTTCGATCTTTGGAGGGGGCCATCTGCGTTGCAATCATGGCACTCACAGTCTTGATCATCGCTGACAAGGTCTATGAACCGGTGACAACACTGAATCAGAAGCTTTGGGCTGCGGGTGGATTGTTTTCCTTATTCATCCTTTTGGCTCGTTTGAGGGCAGATTCCTCCACGATCGCCGGTGCAGTTGAGGTTGAAGGACAAGTCAATATTCCTCAGACGATATCGACAGCGATCTACGCACGTGAGGGAAAGCTCTCCGAGGATGCCGCTCGTAAGGTCCTCGAAGATGCAGGAGAGGTTTCAGGCTCTGTCGATCTCTCTACGGCTCTGCCTGTAGGGCGTCTCTGGCCTGGAAAAGCCTTATGGATTTGCCTGTTGTTTTTTGGGGGAAGTCTGTTCTTGCCAGCAATCGATCTGTTCGGAACTCAGGCGGCCATCGAGGAGGAACGCAAAGAAAATGCGCGGGTGATGCGTAAAGAGAAGGCTCTTGTCCGTCGCCTGGAAAAAGTTGAAGAAATCTCACAAAAACATGACGTTTCCGATGAAACACGAGAAGTGATTCGCAAGATTACTCGTCAGCAAAAACGAAACTTGGAACTGTCGAAATCTGAAAATTCCGATATCCGCAAATCAGAAGATCTCAAAGATCAGCTGAAGCAACAGTTGTCTAAAGTCGCCGCTGCCAAAAAAGCTTCTGACTCGGAAGAGTCAGCCAAAATGGTCAAGCGAATGAAAGAAGACATCGAATCGATTCGCCAACAGTCTTCTGCTGAAATGAAAAAATTGGCAAAGGCGTTGCAGGAAGGCGATGTTGGACAGATTGCGACAGCTCTCGATGCTTTGGCCAAGAAGTTTTCTGATGATCCGGCTGCAATGGAATCATTGCAGGAGGAGTTGCAGAAAATGTTGGGTCAGAAATTTGGAAAACCAGGACAAGCTGGTTCAGGGAAAGAGGAACTGGCTAATGATCTTGAGCAGTTGTCGCAAATGCTCAAGGATTTGGCTCTCTTGGATCAGGTCAAAGAGCAGCTTGAATTTACGGAGGCCGAACTCAGTCAGTTGGCAAAGGAGTGGCCAAAAGGAAATCCTCCTCAGATCTGCCCGGACTGTCTTGCCGGAAAATGTCAGGCCAATTCTGGTGGCACGTGAAGTAGCGGGTCCCCTGGTGAGCGAGGTCTCGTTCATCTCAAAAGTGGTCAAGCAGGGTCTTCTCCTGCGGGTGGAGAACTTGGAGCCGTTCCTGGTCAGGGAACTAATCCAGGATTGGGTGCGGGCGGTGAACAGGGCATCGGTGGTCAACCAGGACAGCTGAAGCCCGAACAGCTTCCAGGAGGAAACTCTCCTGCACCAGGGAAGATTGTTTCTACGTTTTTGACTCGAGGCGAAGCACCAGCGGGTGAAGCTCGCCGAGAATTTTCAGAAACGGTTGCAAGCAGTAGCAGGGTTGCTGAATCTGAAATCGAAAAACAGCGTCTCCCTGCAGCGCTCAAAAAAGTGACTCGCGACTATTTTGACCGCCTTCAAGGTCGTACCGACGATTGATGCGATCACTCTTCCTCAGATTTTCTCCCATGAGTTCTTCAGCCTGGTTGAAATCCTTAGTGGTTCTCTGTCTACCGTTGATTCTGTTCTCATGCTCAGCCTCTGATCGTTGGGACCCTCTCCCGGACGTCTCCATTCTTGGCGGGCCCGGCAGGGGAGTGGGGAAACTGTTTCAGCCCCGAGCGATCACGACTCGAAAAAACGGTGGGTGTGTCATCATCGATCGTAGCGGTAGAGCGCAAGTATTCGATAACTCAGGGAAAGTGATCGCTATCTGGTCACTTCCGGAATGGACTTCGGGTCACCCCATCGACCTTTGCGAAACTCCCGAAGGTCATTTTCTTGTCGCCGATACTCATTATATGCGAGTTCTCGAATTTGACTCAGAGGGGGTTGAAGTTCGAAGGTTTGGAGAAGGAAGCGGACTTGAACTGGTGAGGGGGATCGATATTGCTCCAGATGGTTCTATCTATGTCGCTTCCTACGGGGAACAGGATAGGATCTTCAGATTCTCTCGAGAGGGCGAGGTACTCAATATCTGGGGAATGAGAGGGGATGAACAGGATCAGTTTCTGCGCCCGGAGGGTTTGGCCGTTGCGCCGGATGGAACTGTTCTCGTGGTCGACTGTGGGCATCAGCGTATTCTGCGCTTCTCTCCTGAGGGAGAGTTTCTTCAGCAAATTGGCGGCCCGGGAAGTGAGAGAGGGCAGTTTGCAGTGCCCTTTGATGTTGATGTCTTGCGGGATGGAACCATTCTGGTGGTAGATCGTTCCGGTTGCCTGTTGCAAGTGTTCTCAGAGGCAGGGGATTGCCTGGCACAATACGGAGGACTTGGCAGGAGTAAGGGCGAATTGCATGAACCACGAGGCATCTCTGCCCGGTTCAATTCAGAGACGATAGAGGTATTCATCGCGGATACCGGAAATAATCGAATTAGCAGACTCCAGATACCACGAAAGGAGTTGAGGTAATGTCTCTTGAGTTCTCAGAGCCTTGGCTCCTCCTTTGGTCAGTTCCTGTTATCGCAGTGATCTATCTGCTTTGGAAATACAGTAGAGCTGCGAGTTCGCCACATATCCGAATCTCTTCATTGGTTTTGAGAAGTATTGCAGCGATTCTTCTTTTGCTGGGTCTTGCAGGAATATCTTTCGATACAAAAAGTGATGGATTGACCATCGTTGTATTAAGAGATTTGTCGGAATCTGTCTCGCGGCTAGAAACCGATATTGCTCTGGAAGAGATTTCACGAAAGTTGGGGAACCTTACGGTTCCCGATCAAGTCGCATTAGTTTCATTTGGTGCAGAACCGGCGCTTGAACAGGGGCTGGCACTTAAACTGGGGCCAGGTAAGCAAGTATCGATCAATCAAAATGTCACGGATATCGGTGCCGCATTCCGGTATGCGGCCAGCTTTCTTACCGCAAATTCCGCTGGGGGTGGCAAACGCATCATTCTTCTGAGCGATGGGAATCCCACTGAGGGAGATGTACTAAGAGAAGCTCGGAATCTTGCCGCTGCCGGTATATCG